>JASFUR010000022.1:0-14913 GCA_050050215.1 Gemmatimonadota bacterium | reverse complement strand
CCTCGCCCCGCACGGTGAGCGGAGTCGCGACATCTTCCAGGTGATGGACGAGGTGCGGGTCGCCGCCGAGCGCGGGGTGCCCCGCCTGCGCGTGGAATTCATCCAGCTCCTGAGCGATCTGGTGAACGACCTGGCCGGAAACGCCACGCCCATCGAGGTGAAGATCTTCGGGAACGACTTCGGCCGCATGGAGCAGTACGCCCGCCAGGTCGGGGCTCGGCTGGAGGGCATCGACGGGCTCGTCGACCTCTTCGACGGCGTCCCGGATCCCTATCCGGAGCTCGTGGTCGAGGTCGACCCGATGGCGGCCTCGCGCCTCGGGCTGTCGACGGCGGAGGTCTCCCGGCAGGTGGACGCCGCCATGCTCGGCACCATGGCGGGGGACATGGTCCGGGGCGACCGCTCCGTGGCCATCCGAACGCGGGCGCCGGACGCCGTCCGGTACGAGGCCGAACGTCTGGGCCAACTCCCCATCTACACTCCGGGCTCCGACCAGCCCACGCCGCTGTCGGCGGTCGCGTCCTTCCAGGACACGACGTCGGCGGCCGAGCTGATGCGTGAGAACCTCCGGGAGATGATCACCGTCACCGGTGGCGTGGAAGGGCGCTCGCTCGGCTCCGTCGCCCAGGACGTGCAGGCGGCTCTGGCCACGATCCCGCCGCCCGAGGGGATCTCGGTCGAGCTCGGTGGCCAGTACGAGAGCCAGCGTCAGGCGTTCAGCGCGATGGTTCTCGTGATCCTTCTCGCGGCGCTCGCCGTGGTGGCCGTCATGGTCTTCCAGTTCCAGTCCTTCGTGGAGCCCGCGGTCATCCTCATGGCGGCTCCCGTGTCCTTCGTGGGCGCGGCCGGCCTCCTCCTCGTGACGGGGACGCAGCTCAACGTCTCGTCGCTCATGGGGCTTCTGCTGCTGGTCGGCCTCATCGTGAAGAACGGGATCATCCTGCTCGACTTCACCCGACACAGGATGATGACGGAGGGGGAGGCCCTGGGACTCGCCGTCCGTGAGGCGGCCCGAGTGCGCATCCGGCCCATCCTCATGACCACGCTGTGCACGCTCTTCGGGCTCCTCCCGCTCGCGCTCGCTCTGGGCGCCGGCTCGGAGATCCAGCGGCCGCTCGCGCTCACGGTGATCGGGGGGCTCGCGCTGTCGACCCCGATCACGCTCTTCCTCGTGCCGGTCGCCGTGCTGGCCATCCGTGGGGAGCAGTACCGGCTGTCGGGGGACGGACCGGATGTTGCGCAGGGCTGATACGGTCTCCTCCCGCGTGTCGAGCTACTCCGCGGTCAGCACGCGGACCGGGTCCACGCGCGCGGCTCGGGCGGCGGGGATCGCGGCCGCGGCGGTGCTGGTGGCCGCCAGGATCAGGCCCACCATCACGAAGGTCATGGGGTCGGTGGGGGTCACCCCGAAGAGCAGAGACTCCAGCAGACGGGTGGCCCCGAACGCGGCCAACAGGCCGACGGCCAGGCCGATCGACACGAGGATGAGGCTCCGGCGGACCACCAGGCGTTCGACCTCCCCGCCGCTCGCGCCCAGCGCCAGGCGCACGCCCATCTCCTTCATGCGCGAGCTCACGCTGTACGACACCACGCCGTAGAGGCCGACCAGCGCGAGAACGAGCGCCAGCGCCCCGAAAAGCCCGATGAGTGTGGTGACGAGCCGCTCGGAGCCCATCGCGTCGTCCACGAGATCCTGGAATGGGCCCATCCGACCCGCCGCCAGCAGAGGATCCATCTCCGCGAGCACCCGCCGTGCCTCGGGCGCCAGCTGCGCCGGATCCCGGCTCGAGCGGACCACGACGGACATGAATCGGGTCGGAGATTGGTCGACGGGCAGATACAGCGCCGCGCGGCTGTCCTCGCGAAGACCGAATTGACGGGTGTCCCGAGCGACGCCGACGATCTCCCGCCATACAGGCCGCTCGGGATTCCCCAGGTTCATGCGTGATCCGACGGCGTCTCCGTCCGGGAAGTACCGACGCAAGAAGGTCTCGTTGACCACGACCACGCGGGCGCCGCCGTCGACGTCTGTGGGGAGGATTCCCCTTCCCGCGACGATCGGTGTGCCCATGGTCGCCAGGAAGCCGGGCGTGACGCGTCGGAACCAGACGGTCTGCTCCCGACCGGGAGTCGGGAGCGGGCGCCCCTCGATATTGAAGTTCACATCGCTGTCGTTGAAGGCCAGCGGAAGGGCAGTCGTCGCTCCCGTGGCCTCGACTCCCGGCAGCGCTTCGAGTCGCTCGAGCAGACCGGGGAAGAACGATTGAAAGGACGCCCGGTCCCCGTAGCGGACGGACGGAAGGCTGACGTCGAGCGCCAGGACCCCCTCCGCCCGGAAGCCCATGTCCATCGCCTGAAGGTTGCGGGACGTGCGCACCAGGAGGCCCGAGCCCACCAGCATCACGAGCGCGAGTGCCACCTGCACCACGACCAGCGCCGACCGCGCACGGGCACCGGTCACGCGATCCGACCCGCGGCCGGCCTCGCGCAGGGCGTCGTGAACGTCGGCGCCCGCGCTGCGGATCGCCGGCAGCGCTCCGAACAGCAGGCCGGCCAGGACGCTCACGGAGGCCGCGAACGCCAGGATCCGGCCATTGACCGCCACCTCGTCGATGCGCGGGGTCCCGGGCGGCGATATCGCGATCAGGAGGTCGGTGAGGCCGTATGCCAGAACGATGCCCAGGACCCCTCCGCAGATCGCGAGCACCAGGCTCTCGGCGAGGAGCTGGGCGGTTAGACGACCCCGCCTGGCACCGAGCGCCGAGCGCACTGCGAGCTCCGAGCGTCGCGCCGTACCGCGGGCGAGAAGCAGGTTCGCCACGTTCACGCAGACGATGAGCAGCACCAGCCCCGCGGCACCCATCAGAACGAGAAGCGCCGCGCGCGCGGGACCCACCAGATCCTCGCGCAGGGGCCGCAGGTAGTATGTCTGGTCGGTGTTCGTCTCCGGATACTCCGCGGCCAGCTGATCCCCGATGGCACGCGCCTCGATGAGGGCGTCGTCGGGATCCACTCCCTCGGCCAGTCGCGCGACGGCGCGGACGCAATAGCCGCCCCGGCCGCACCCTCCGTTGTCGGACATGCTCCAGCGGACGGGTGTCCAGAACGCGGCGTTCGGCACGAACGGCGGATGAAAGCCTCGCGGCATGACCCCGATTACACTGTACGGCTGGCCGTTCAGCGTCAGCGTGCTGCCCACGACGTCCTCGTCGCCGCCGAATGCCCGCACCCAGAGCCCGTGGCTCAGAAGCAGGGTGCCGGGCGCGCCCGGGCGGTCGTCCTCGGCGGTGAAGCCCCTGCCGAGGACAGGCTCGGTCGTGAGCACCGTCGAGAACATGTCCTGGCTGACCGCCGCGCCGGAGAGCTGCTCCGGGTCCCTCCGACCCGTGAGCGTAACGGCAGCAGTGTGCCAGATGCCGGCCGCTTCGACGCTGCGGCTCCGCTCCACCAGGTCCTGGACCGCGGGATAGTTGGGCCACTCGTCGATGGGGCCGCCCCTTCGGGTGACGTCCAGCCAGACGGCAACGAGCTCCTCGGGATGGTCGTAGGGGAGCGGACGGAAGAGGATGCCGTCGACCACGCTGAAGATCGCCGTGTTCGCCCCGATTCCCAGTGCGAGCGTGAGCACCGCGATGGCGCTGAACACCCGATTCCGACCGAGCTGCCTGACGCCGAAGCGCAGGTCGTGACGCAGCACGCCCATCCATTCGTTGCGCCTCGTCTTCCGTGCCCTCTTCTTCGTCATCCGCCGCATCTCGTTCTTCACGTGCTCGCGGTTGCCGAACCGTCGCAGAGCCTCGGCTTCGGCGTCCACCCGGGTCCAGCCTTCGGCCATCAACCGCTCCACCCGGCGCTCGATGTGGAAGCGGACTTCGTCGTCCACCTGCTGGTCGATCTCGCGGGGGGGCGGCGCACCGCGGAAGCGGGGGCGGCGAGGACTGGCGTCGCTCATGGTTTCGGTCCGGGCGTGGCCAGCGCCTTCGCCACGGCAGCTGTATAGCGGGTCCACCGGCCCGACTCTCGCTCGAGGTGGCCGCGACCCTTCGCGGTCAGGGCGTAGAACTTCGCTCGTCGGTTGTTCTCGCTCAGGCCCCACGTCGCAGCGACGAGTCCCTTGTTCTCGAGGCGGTGCAGGGCCGGATAGAGCGTGCCCTCCTCCACCAGGAGCGTGCCGTCAGTCACGGACTCCACCCATTCGGACACGGCGTAACCATGTCGAGGCTCGACGCTCACCGCCTTCAGAATGAGGAGATCCACGGTGCCGCGGACGAGACTCATGTTGGCATCATCTGACATCGAATCGTTCCGATCTCCGGGTCGACGCACTCCCCTGGTATAGCAAGGGGTACGATACTCGGCTCTCCCATGGCGACACAAGGGGGGCATGGCCACCGCGGCTTGCAGCTCCGCTCGGCGCATAGGATGTTGGCCCATCATGAGCGATGGCCACACCGAACGGCTGACAAGCGCGGTGGCCGGCCGCTATCGCCTCGAGCGGAAGCTCGGCGAAGGGGGCATGGCCGCGGTGTATCTGGCCGAGGACCTGAAGCACGAGCGCAAGGTGGCGCTTAAGGTTCTACGGCCGGAGCTCGCGGCGGCTCTGGGCGCGGAGCGCTTCCTCGCCGAGATCCGGACGACCGCGAACCTGCAGCATCCGCACGTCCTTCCGCTCTTCGATTCGGGCGAGGCGGACGGCTACCTGTACTACGTCATGCCTTTCGTCGAAGGCGAGACGCTGCGGGACAAGCTCGACCGGGATGGACAGCTCGGTGTCGAGGAGTCCGTCGGGATCGCCAGGGACGTGGCCGGCGCCTTGGACTACGCGCATCGCCACGGCGTGATCCACCGGGACATCAAGCCGGGCAACATCCTCCTGCACGACGGACGGCCGGTCGTGGCCGACTTCGGGATCGCGCTCGCCGTGAGCGCCGCCGGCGGTGGCCGAATGACCGAGACCGGCCTCAGTCTCGGGACGCCGCATTACATGAGTCCTGAGCAGGCCAGCCCGGACCAGGACGCGACTCCCAGATCCGACGTCTACAGCCTGGGCTGCGTGCTCTACGAGATGCTCGCTGGCCAGCCGCCGCACACCGGTCCGACTGCCCAGTCGATCCTGGTCAGGATCCTGACCGAGAGCCCTCGCTCGCTGGCGGACGTGCGACACACCGTGCCGGCGCACGTAGCCGCCGCCGTCACCAAGGCGATTGAGAAGCTTCCGGCCGACCGCTTCGGCGGCGCGCAGGAATTCGCGGACGCGCTGGACAACACTGGATTCACCTACCGGCCGCGAGCCGACGCCATGCCGGCGTCGGCGGCTGCAGCCGCCGACGGTGCCCAGAGAGGGACGTCGCGCAGGCTTCACGCTGCGGCCACCGTCCTACTCGCCGTCACGACGGCTGTGTTCGGCTGGATGGCGTTGCGCACGGGGGAGGGGAGTCCGCGCGAGCGCGGGGGCGTCGTGTCCTTCGTCCTTCCACAGACCCGAGCCGATCTGCTCTTCCCCATCGTGGGAAACGACGGATCGATCGCGTACCAGAGTGAGACGGGCGGGTTGGACTTGCTGGCGCCTGGAACGGTCGACCCGGTCCCGCTGACTGGAACCGAAGGCGTATATCGAGGTGTCTTCTCCCCGGATGCCCAGTGGCTGGCGTTCGTTCAAGAGACCGACGACGGTGGACACGCGCTCCGCCGCATGCCCGCCACCGGGGGTCCGGCGTCGACCCTCTGGGAAACCAGGGGATTGTACGGTCCGAACTTCGGCGCCGTCGACTGGGGCGGTGGCGGATGGATCTACATCTCGACGGGTGGGGTGGTCGGCAGGGTTCCCGAGGGAGGTGGTCCGCTCGACACCCTGTTCGCTCTCGACAGTGGCTTCGCGGCGGACCTGGCCCTTCTGCCGGGCGCCAGCGGGTTGCTGCTCACCATCGGGGGCGGCCCGATGAACGCCGAGAATCACATCGCCGTGCTCGACCTCGTGGATGGTGACACCAGCACGGTCACGGAGAGCGGCTTCGGAGCGAGGTGGGTCTCGTCCGGGCACGTGATCTACGCAACCGGCCAGGGAGCGCTCTATGCGCTGCCCTTTGATCCCCGTCGCCTGGAACCGACTGGCCCGCCCGTCCTGGCCGCAGACGATGCCTCCCCGATCGGCAATTTCGTGGCTCGGTTCGATGTCTCGTCGAACGGAACGCTTGCGTACATGCGGGGGCCTTCTTCGGCAGAGGGAGGCGGCGGCTACGCTCTCGTGTCTCCTGCGGGCGACATGGAGGTACTGCGCCTCGAGCCTACCGATCACCCGGACGTGAGCCTCTCGCCGGACGGCACGAGGATCGCGTACACGCGCGACGACAACATCTACATCTATCATCTGGATCGGGGAAACAACGAAATGCTCACCGAGGAGGGGGAAGGACGCCACAATCCGATCTGGTCACCGGATGCGTCCGAGGTCGTGTTCTCCCAACCCGGGGAAGGAGACTCGAGCGAACGCCATCTCTATGCCCGCCGGTCCGACGGCACGGGCTCCGCACGACTCGTCAGCGGTATTCCGGGCGTGCCCGAGTTCGCGACGCAGTGGCTACCCGACGGCACCATCATCAGCTACACGACGGCAAGAGGGTCCGGTGGTGGCGACATCTATCGTGTCTCCTCGTCCGGCGAGGAACCGGCTGAACCCATGCTGGAAGCCGATTGGGCCGAAGCGTTCGGGGCGGTCTCGCCGGACGGACGCTGGCTCGTCTACCGGAGCGATGAGGACCGGGGCACGAGGCACCTCTTCCTGCGTGATTGGCCCGACCTCGGGCACAAGACCCAGCTCACTTCCGGGGACGTCGACGTGGGCCTTGATCCAGGCTTCACTCCCGGGTGGGTGTGGGGAGCGGACAGCCGCACGATCTACCTGCAGCGAGGCCTCCGTCTCTGGACCCTGACGTTCGACGGCGAGGACCCCGCGACGGCCGAGGTCCGGGACTCCGGGGTCGACCTTCCGGGAGCCCTGTGGGACCGACATCCCGACGGGCGTCTCCTGGTGAGCACGGTCGCCGGGCTCGCGACCGCGCTAGAGAGCTCGGAGGAGGTACGGCTCGTCGTGACAGCGAATTGGACGACCGCCCTCGAGGAGCGGCTCGGGCGGTAATCCCAATCGCCAGGCCGAGGCAGCGGATGCCCCGGCCGTTGGCCGTTCCGTCGCCTTCCGGTAGCTTCCGGCTCTGCCGCCACCGGATCGCACGATGGACGCACCTCCCGAAGCCCCGACCGAGCGCGCCGGCTCGAGTCCGGACGCGGCACCGCCGGAGGCTCACGAGTCCTGGTGGACCATTCTGGGCCACGCCCTCCGGGGGACCGGCGGCGACCCGACTCAGGGGCCGCTGAACCGGGCCATCATCCTGCTGGCCATCCCGATGGTTCTCGAGATGGTCATGGAGTCGGTGTTCGCCGTCGTGGACATCTTCTTCGTGTCCCGGCTCGGCGACGAGGCGGTGGCGGGCGTGGCGCTCACCGAATCGCTGCTCACGCTCATCTACACGCTGGCCATCGGGCTGAGCATCGGCGTCACGGCCATGGTGGCCCGGCGGACCGGCGAAGACGACCGGGACGGGGCGGCCCGCACGACCGTGCAGGCGGTGCTGATCGGGCTGGCGCTGGCCGTCGTCATCGCGGCGGTCGGCGTGACCTGGACCGGAGACCTCCTGCGGGTCATGGGCGGGGACGCCGCCACCGTCGCGATGGGGACCCCCTACGCGCGAGTGATGTTCGCGACCAACGCGGTCATCATCCTGCTCTTCCTGCAGAACGCGGCGTTTCGGGGTGCAGGAGACGCGGCGATCGCGATGCGCATGCTGTGGCTCGCGAACGGCATCAACATCGTGCTCGATCCGTGCCTGATCTTCGGGCTCGGGCCGTTTCCCGAGCTTGGTGTGCAGGGCGCGGCGGTGGCGACCTCGATCGGGCGGGGGACGGCCGTCCTCGTTCAGCTCGTCGTCCTCTTCCGGTCGAGTGGGCGCCTGCAGCTGGGGCGCGAGCACGTGCTCGTGCAACCGGGCATCATCGCGCGCATCGTCCGCCTGTCGGCGACCGCCACCTTCCAGAACTTCATCAGCACGGCGAGCTGGGTCGGGCTGATTCGCCTCACGGCCGAGTTCGGCAGCGAGGCGCTCGCGGGTTACGCGATCGCGATCCGTATCGTCCTCTTCGCCATCCTGCCGGCGTGGGGCCTGTCGAACGCCGCCGCGACCATGGTCGGCCAAGGGCTGGGCGCCGGCGACCCGGACCGCGCGGAGCGCTCCGTGTGGATCGCCGCGAGGATGAACTTCTACTTCCTGGGCTCGCTCGGCGTCGTGTTCATCGTCTTCGCGCCGCTGATCGTCAGCGCGTTCGGAGGGAGCATCGAGGCGAGCGCCTACGCGGTCTCGTGCCTCCGCATCGTGTCGGCCGGCTTCTTCTTCTTCGCCTTCGGGATGGTGGTCACGGCGGCGTTCAACGGTGCCGGAGCGGTGTGGACGCCCACCATCATCAACCTGTTCTGCTTTTGGCTGTTCGAGCTGCCCTTCGCGTGGCTGCTCGCGTTCCCGCTCGGCTTCGGGCCCAACGGGCTCTTCGTGGCGATCATGCTCGCCTTCTCCGCGCTGGCCGTCGTGAGCGCCGTCGTCTTCCGGCGCGGTCGCTGGAAGGAGGCGGTGGTCTAGCGCGTCTCGGCCGCTCGGCCGATTCTTCGGCGCCCTACGCGAACCGGAGCAACGGAGACATCGGGTGGCCTTCTACGCGACCATCGTCACGACTCTCGCAATCCTGACCATCGTGGCCGTCGTGCTCGCCATCGGCCTGGGTGTGGCCCTGGTCGTGCCGGGTGCGCGCGCGAGGCTCACGGGCGCGCTCGTCGGCCAGGCGCGTCACCCGGTGGGCTGGGCGTTCATGGTTGCGCTCATCGGCATGCTGGGGAGCCTCTACCTGTCGGAGATCGCCCGCTTCGTGCCTTGCGAGCTCTGCTGGTTCCAGCGCATCGCCATGTATCCCCTGGTCGCGGTCCTCGGCGTCGGGCTGCTGAGGGGCGAGAGTGGCGTGTGGCGATATGCGCTGCCGCTGCCGGTGATCGGGGTGCTGATCTCCATCTACCACGTGGTCATCCAGTGGCAGCCGAACCTGGAGGTCACGGAGTGCACGACCGGCGTGCCGTGCACGGGGCGCTACCTGCAGGTCATGGGCTTCGTGTCGATTCCGACGATGGCGGGCGCTGCGTTCCTGCTCATCACGGTGCTCCTGATGTTGGTCAGGACGCTCGAGAAGGCCGGGGCGGAGGCGTAGGTGCACGAGCGCGCGAACCGGAACCCCCTTGTGACCGGGGTTCTCGGGAAGAAGTCTTCATAAGGGACTGCCGTTCGGCGTCCCGTTGGCCCAGCCCCCCGTTTCCCGACCCATCCACCGATGAGACGACTCGTTCCTCTCGTCGCGGTTCTTCCGCTCTCCGTGCTCGTGCTGGCGCAGGCATGCACGACCAGGGAGATCGTGGACGTGATGGTCGGCTCGATGGGAGTCCAGCCTCCTTCGGCGGTCGTGTACGTCGGCGACAGCACGCAGCTCACGGCCTTCGTACAGGCCGAAGACGGCGAGGTCCTGCGGGGAGCCGCACCCGAGTGGACGTCGAGTGCGGCGTCGATCGCGGACGTGGGTCCCGACGGCATGGTCCGGGGCATCCGTCCGGGAATGGTCGATATCACCGCCTCGTTCCGGGGAGCGTCGGCGGCCGCGCACGTCATCGTGTCGCCTCCGCCCGTCTACGACTTCACGGTCACGGAGAGCTCCGGCTCGTCGATCGTCACCGAGGCGGGGGGCGCCGACCAGCTCACGGTCGCGCTACTCGCGCAGCCGGCCGAAGCCGTCGTGGTGGCCATCGCGAGCGCGGATGCCGGAGAGGTGGAGGTGGGCCCGGCCTCGCTGACGTTCACGTCCGCGAACTGGGGCACACCGCGGACCGTGACGCTGAGCGGCGTCGACGACGACGTCATCGACGGTGACCAGACGACCCTCGTGACCGTGTCCGTCGACGCCGGGGCCTCGGACGCGGAATTCGGCTCGGCGCCGCCGAAGTCGGTCGAGGTCCTGACCCGGGACGACGAATCGCCCGGCTTCGACTTGTCCGGGACGGGGGGGAGCACGTCGGCCACCGAGGGTGGCGCTTCGGACACCGTGTCCGTGGTGCTCGACGTGCAGCCGGATTCCGATGTCCACCTGGCCGTGTCCGTCGACGACACCCTCGACGCGGCGGTCGCGCCGGCGACGCTCACGTTCACGCCGGACGATTGGGACGCACCTCAGCCGATCGTCTTCTCGGCCGTCGACGACTCGGTGGCGGACGGCACGCGCTCGCGTACGATCTCCGTCTCGGTGCTCCCCGGCTCGCCGGTGGCTTTCCTGAGCCTCGCTCCGCGCACGCTCGGCGCCACGACGGTGGACGACGAGGCCGCGGGCTGGGTGTTGGCGCACACCGGCGCGAGCACGGTGGCTGTCGAGGGCGGGGTGAGCGACTCGGTCGCGGTCACGCTGGGCGCGTCACCGGTCACAGCGGTGGTGCTCGACGTCTCGGTGGAGGACGTGTCGGACGCCACGGTGGCGCCTGCCTCCCTCATCTTCACGGCGGGCGGCCCGCTCAGTCAGTGGGTGACGTTCTCCGCCGTGGACGATCCCGACCTGGACGGCGACCAGGCCCACACGGTCACGGTCTCCGTGAACTCAGCGTCGGACGCGGCGTTTCTGGGGCTGCCGCCGCAGACCATCGAGACGATGGTCGAGGACGACGACGTGGCAGGCTTCTCGATTTCCGAGAGCGGCGGGGCGACGACGGTTGCCGAGAACGGCGGCACCGACACGTTCGAGCTGTCCCTGTCGGCACGTCCGTCGTCGGACGTGACGCTGCTCGTCGAGAGCGCGGACTCGTCCGAGGCCCGGGTGGCGCCGACGAGCGTCACGTTCACGGCCGCCACGTGGGATCAGCCGCGGAGCGTGGTCGTCACCGGCGTCGACGACGCGGTGGGCGACGGCGATCAGGAGTCGCAGATCACGGTGTCGGTGGATCCGACCTCCGACCCGGATTTCACGGGGCTCGCGCCGCGCACGTTGACGGTGACCACCGTGGACGACGATCTGGTCGGGTTCACGCTGGGCGAGACCGACGGCACGGTCGTCAACGAGTCCGGAACGCTCTCCGATGCGGTGGCCGTCCGCCTCAACACGGAGCCCCTGGCGACGGTGGTGCTCAGAGTCACGAGCGCGGACCTGGGTGAGGTGACGGTGCTCCCCGCGACATTGACCTTCACGCCGGCCACGGCCGACCAGCCACTGGCGGTCGTGGTCAGCGGCGTCGACGACCTGGTCGAGGATGGTGACGTGGTCACGGAGGTGACCGTGGCCGTCGACACCGCGCTGACCCTGGATCCCGCCTACGACACGGTGTCGGCGAGAACGGTCAACGTGACCACGCTCGACGACGAGAATCCGAACATCGTCATCGGCGAGACGGGCGGCGGCACCTCGGTGGAGGAGACCGGCACGACGGACGTCTTCACGGTGATCCTGAGCGCGCAGCCCCTGACCGACGTGGTGCTGAACGTCGTGCCCGCGGATCCCGGCGAGGTCGCGGTCGACTCGTTGACGCTGACGTTCACGCCTTCCACGTGGAGCGTGCCGCGGACGGTGACCGTGACGGGTGTGGACGACGGCTACGTCGACGGCGACCAGGTGACGCCGGTGATCGTCTCGGTGGACGCCGCGAGCTCGGACGACGCGTGGGATGCCGTCGCCGACCGCTCGGTGCCCGTCACGACGACCGAGGTCAACGCATCCTTCGCAGTGACGCAGAGCGGAGGCAGCACGTCGGTGCACGAGAGCGGGACCACGGACATCCTCACGGTGACGCTCGACGGCTCACCTGCGTCTCCGGTGGTCCTGACCGTGTCGACCGGCGACCCCGGCGAAGTGGTGGCGGACTCGAGCACGCTCACGTTCACACCGACCGACTGGAGCACGCCGAAGACGGTCACGTTGAGCGGGGTGTCCGACGGCACCGTGGACGGGCCCCAGGTCACGACGGTCACCGTCGCCGTGGATCCGGGCTCGGACCCGCGGTACGTCGGTCTGAGCCCGGCGTCCGTGCCGGTGACCACCACGGACGCCGACGTGGCGGCGTTCACCGTCACCGAGACCGGCGGCTCCACGACGGTCGACGAGCGAGGGTCCACCGACGCGCTCCTGGTCGTCCTCGACGCACAGCCTCTTTCGAACGTGGTGCTCACCGTGGCGAGTCAGGATGCGGGCGAGGTAGTGGCGGACTCGAGCACGCTCACGTTCACGCCGACCGACTGGAGCACGCCGAAGACCGTCACGCTCACCGGGGTGGAGGACGCAGACGAGGACGGCGATCAGCTCACGCTCGTCACGTTCGCGGTGGACGATGCCGGGTCCGACAATCTCTGGGACGGGGTCTCGAACCAGTCCGTCGTGGTCACCACGGTGGACGTGACCGCCGGCTTCACCGTGGCGCAGACCGGGGGCGGCACGACCGTCGACGAGAGTGGCACCACCGACGCCCTCACGGTGAGCCTGAGCGAGCAGCCGGCCTCCAACGTCGTCATGACGGTGACGAGTGCGGACCCGGGCGAGGTCACGGTCGACTCTGCGACCCTCACGTTCACGCCGTCGACGTGGAGCACGCCCAAGACCGTCACCGTGGCGGGGGTCAACGACGGCCAGGTCGACGGGCCGCGGCTCACCGCCGTGACGTTCGCCGTTCTGGCCGGCTCCGACCCCGCCTATGCAGCGCTCGCGCCGCAGCAGGTGATCGTGACCACCACGGACGACGATCTGGCCGGGTTCTCCGTCACCGAGACGGGCGGCACGACGTCGGTCGACGAGAGCGGCACGACGGATCAGCTCACGGTCGTTCTAACCGCGCAGCCCATCTCCAACGTGTTGATGACCGTGACGAGCGCAAACACCGGTGAGGTCACCGTCGACTCGACGACGCTCACCTTCACGCCGGTGACCTGGAATGTCGCGAAGACCGTCACGGTGACGGGGAGCGACGACGCCGTAGCCGACGGCTCACAGCTCACCGACGTCACCGTCGCAGTGGACGCAGGCTCGGACTCGGCGTTCGCCGCGCTGCCGCCGAGGGTCGTGACGGTCGAGACGACGGACGACGAGGTCGCCGACTTCGCGATCACGGAGTCGGGCGGCTCCACCTCGGTTACCGAGGGAGGCTCGTCCGACACCTTCACTGTCGTGCTCCTCGCGCGGCCGAGCTCCACAGTGACGATCCTGGCCTCCAGCCCGGATACCGGCGAAGTCACCGTGAGCCCGTCGAGCGTCTCGTTCCCGCCCGGACAGTGGGCGAACCCCAAGACCTTCACGGTCACGGGCGTGAACGACACGGACCCCGACGGCGATCAGATCACGCTCATCCTGGTGGCGGTGGACGATGCGAACTCGAACGAGGTGTTCGCCGACGCCCCGGACAAGACGGTGAGCACGACGACGGTCGACGATGAGGTCGCTGCGACATCTTCGGCGGACCAGAACTGACGCGCCGAGTCCCGGACGCAAAGAGGCCCGGGGCGACTTCAGGCCGCCCCGGGCCGTTGACTGCCCGGTGTCATGACTCCTCCGAGAGGATCGTTGCCGACCGTCTGCTGCGAGCTCCCGCGGGGTCGGCACACCACGGCCTCGGTCCGTCCAGCGACGGAGCGTCGAGCTCGCGCTGCCCGTCCCGTGCCACACCTCGTCTCGAGTGCCTTCATTCGAGGGCTGCGGTCCGTGCTGGCTCCCGCTTGCGGCGCTTCCGTGCGGCCCACGTGTCGAACAGCTGTATGCTCATTCTGAGCAGCGGGTATGCCGACCGCAAGTGGGGCCGGTGACGACTATCCGAAGCTCAGTCCCAGCGTGAAATCAGCGAGCGGCTCGAGCGACCGGAAGCGCGCTTCGGCCCGGAGGCCGAGGGCGTCGCCGAGCCGGAACCGGATGCCCCCCGTCGCGTGTGCCGAGGGGTCCCAGTCGGTCTCCCCGGGTCGCACGCGCCACGCGAAGCCGCCACCCGCGCCCAGGAAGGGCCGCACGCTCCCGCTGCCGATCTCCCACTGCGCCGACAGTTCGGCGAGGGGGTAGTGCTCGCGTTCCGCCGCCGTGTAGGCCATGTACCGGAAGGAGGCGTCGAGGACCAGCGGAAGCTCGACGGGTCTCGCTTCCAGCGACGCAGCGCCCAGCCAGAGCGTGCCCCCGGCCTCGAGGTCGTTGAAGGTCGGTCCTCCGGAGATGACGAAGCGGACACCGCCGTCTTCCTGGGCGGACACTGGAGCGTCGGCGCCCGCGATCGCCGCCCCGAGCGCGGCGGCCAGCAGGGTCGGCCTTCGGAGTCGGATCATTCGAGATGTGCGGTCGTGTTGGCTCGAGGGGAAGCGGCGACCTCGATGTCCGGCTTGGGGAGGGGAGCCGGGGTCGGGGGCAGGCGATCGGGATCGAGTCTGTCCAGAAGCATGTCCCGACGCCACAGCATACGGGAAGGCCGATGCTCGGGATTCGAGGTGAGGGGATGCGGAAGCGTCGCGGCGAGCGTCGCGGCCTGCTCGAGCGTCAGCGCCGAGGCCGACCGCCCGAAGTAGTGCCGGGCGGCTGCCTCCGCCCCGAAGATGCCCGGTCCCCACTCGGCCGTATTGAGGTAGATCTCCAGGATCCGCTCTTTCCCCAACCGCCGCTCCAGACGGCCCGCCACGACGAGCTCGAGGGCCTTTCGGGTGAAGGTTCGCTCGGTGCCGAAGTAGAGGTTCTTCGCCAGCTGTTGCGTGAGAGTGCTACGGCCGCGGATCTCGTCCTTGTTGGTCCAGGCGTAGCCGATGGCCTTACGGAGAGCGTCCAGGTCGGAGGCGCTCA
>JASFUR010000021.1:0-15215 GCA_050050215.1 Gemmatimonadota bacterium | reverse complement strand
CGGCATCTACGTCCCCGGCGAGATCGGCGTCCGCTCCGAGGTCAACGTGCACTGGGGGGCGGACGGGCCGGAGATCACCCCCTCGGAGATCCAGCGCGAGATCTTCCTTCTGCTGGACGATTGAGCCACAGTCCCTCGTTGGTGGCGGTCGCGCTGCCACTGCCGATCCATCGGACCTTCACCTACCGAATCGGCGGAGCGGCGCCGGCGCCCGGCACGCGCGTTCAGGTCCCGTTCCGCTCCCGCGACTTCATCGGCTGGGTCGCCGGGCCCGCGGAGGAAGCCCCCGTGCGGGGCCTCAAGTCGGTGCTCGCGGTGCTGGACGAGCGCCCCTCGGTGCCTCCGGACCTCCTCGAGCTCGCACGCTGGATCGCCGACTACTACGTGACCCCGCTCGGCATCGTCCTGCGATCGATGCTGCCGGCGGTGCTTTCGGACGTGTCCCGCGACTACATCCATTTGACCCGGGAGGTTGGGCCCGACCTTCGGCCCCGCGAACGCCGTCTCGTCGACGAGCTCCTGCGCCGGGAGGGCACGCAGCGGGTCCAGACGCTTCGCAAGCAGCTCGGCATGGGGTCGATCTGGCCGGAGATCCGGTCGCTCCAGGAGCGGGGGGTGCTCGGACACGAGACCGTGCCACCGAAGGAGCCGGGTGTGAAGACTCGGCGCGTCGTACGCCTCGCCAGGCACCTGGGCACGCTCGCCGAGCGCGAGGAGATCTTCGGTAGAGCGGGAAGGCAGCGCGAGGCATACGAGTTGCTGGAGGCGTCCGGCGGGGCGGCGGAGCTCGCGCATCTCGTCGGAGAGGAGGGCTTCAGCAGGAGCGTCGTCAAAGGTCTCGAGGACAAGGGGCTCGTGGAGCTCGCCGACGAGGAGGAGATCCGCGATCCCTTCGCCTCCGTGCCCGCCGGCCCGGCGCCCCGGCTGGAGCCCACGTCTTATCAGCGTGCGGCTCTCGACGCGCTCGTCGCTGCCCTCGACGGCGAGCCCCGTCCCTTCCTTCTCCAGGGCATCACGGGCTCCGGCAAGACGCTCGTCTACATCGAGCTGCTGCGCGAAGCCCTGGCGCGTGGCCGCAGCGCCATCGTCCTCGTGCCCGAGATCGCGCTCACGCCCCAGACCTCGTCGCGCTTCCGGGCCCACTTCGGCGACCAGGTCGCCGTGCTGCACTCCGGGCTCTCGCAGGGGGAACGGTACGATGCGTGGCGGGGGCTCCGCGACGGGACTCGTCGCATCGCGGTCGGGGCGCGCTCGGCGCTCTTCGCGCCGCTGGCCGACCTGGGCGTGGTCGTCGTGGACGAGGAGCACGACGGCAGCTACAAGCAATCCGACGCGCCCCGGTACCAGGCACGCGATCTCGCCATCGTGCGTGCCCGCGCCCACGGCGCGGTCTGCGTGCTCGGGAGCGCCACGCCGTCCCTGGAGAGCTGGAGCAACGCGCGATCGGGCAAGTACGAGCACCTGCTGCTGCCCGAGCGCGTCGGTGACGCCAAGCTGCCGCCCGTACGGGTCATCGACCTCCGGCAGACGCGAGCGGTGCTGTCGGACGATCTCGTGGAGGCCGTTCGCAAGCGCCTGAGGCGGCGCGAGCAGGTCATCCTGCTCCACAACCGCCGCGGCTATTCGTCCTTCATCCAGTGCCACGAATGCGGCGACGTGGCGGAGTGCGAGAACTGCTCCATCTCGTTGACCTACCACCGCGTCACGCACCGGCTCCTCTGCCACCACTGCCGCTACGAGGAGTCCGCGCCGTCGCGCTGTCCCCGTTGCGGGTCGACCGACCTCTCGTACCGGGGTCTGGGAACGGAGCAGGTGGAGCGGGTCACCGCGGAGACGTTCCCGGAAGCGCGGATCGCGCGCATGGACGTGGACACGACGTCCGGGAAGTGGGCGCACCAGCGCATCCTGGAGCGCGTCGAGCGGGGCGAGATCGACATCCTCCTCGGCACTCAGATGATCGCGAAGGGACTGGACTTTCCGCGGGTGACGCTCGTGGGCGTGGTCAACGCCGACGTCGGCATGCACCTGCCCGATTTCCGGGCGAGCGAGCGCACCTTCCAGCTCCTCAGCCAGGTGGCGGGCCGGGCGGGCCGCGGCAAGCTCGCGGGGGAGGTCCTCATCCAGACGTCGCTGCCCGATCACTACGCCATCCGAGCGGCGGTCGCGCACGAGTACACGGCGTTTGCCGAGCGGGAGCTGAAGGAGCGAGAGAGCCCCCGGTACCCGCCGCACGTCCGGCTCGCGAACGTGGTGCTGAGCAGCCCGGACCAGGAGCTGGCCGCGACGGCGGCCGAGGGTGGAGTGACCTGGCTCCGGGGCTGGATGACGAGGCACCGCGCCGGCGGCGCGGGTATCGACATCGTCGGGCCGGCGCCGTCGCCCATCGAGCGGCTCCACGGCCGCTGGAGATGGCACTTCTTCCTGCGCTCGACCTCGGCCGGAGCCCTCGGCGCAGCCGCCCGCGCGCTCGTCGAGCGCTACCGCCTGCCTTCCGGCGACGTGCGTCTCGCCTTCGACCGCGATCCGGTAGCATTGCTGTAACCGGACGGTGGAGGCATTGCCGGGCGGAGCCGCTCGGAAATACCTTCGCTTGACGCCGTGAGGATGGAGGCTTGAGGAGGACTCCGTGGGCTGCCTGGCACTCAACGCATCGTTCGAGCCGTTGACGATCGTCCCGGCTAGACGCGCCGTGCGCCTCGTTCTCGACGGCAAGGCTGAGATCCTCGAGGAGGACGCGGGTCGCGCCTTCCGTTCCGAGCGCCACGTCGTGCCGTTCCCGGCCGTCATCCGCCTCGTGCGCTACGTGCACGTCCCCTACCGCTTCCGTCGTCAGGTGACGAACACGTTTCTCTTCGCCCGCGACGACTACACCTGCCAGTACTGCGGCCGGCACAAGAGCGAGCTGAGAGGGCGCCAGTTCCTCACGCGTGACCACGTGCGGCCGATCTCCCGGGGCGGCCTCAACACCTGGGACAACGTGGTGACCAGCTGCTCGCCGTGTAACAACCGGAAGGGTGGTCGGCTGCCGTCCGAGGCGGGGCTCAGCCTGTCACACGAGCCGACCGAGCCGAACTACGTCCATCTGGTCTGGGTGGTGCGGCGCGTCACGGAGACGCAGGAGAAGTACATCAGGATGTTCTACGGAGAGGATGCCCTGGACGCCGTCCGCCGGCGCCCGGGGGGTACGCCAATCGGGTCGGCGGGGTCGCGCTAGTCGTCCAACCAGGCGTAGGGCCGCTCGCAGAACTGGCCGTAGCCCCTGACCGTGCCTCGGTTCGTGTACTCCTTCCACTTCACGATCCATCCGCGCACCGGGTCCTGCTCCACTTCGTAGGTGAACCCCGGCTCCTGGGCCCGCTCGGCCAGAAAGCGCTGCAGATAGGCGGGCATGTTCTGGATGCCCTCGATCTCGAACGAGCTGTCCACGTCGTCCGAGACGGCGGTCTGGATGTTGGACTGCGAGAGCTTCAAGGCCCGAATCGACTCCTCGACGGCCGTCTTGATGTCCGTGAGGTCGGGCGCACTACCCGTGCGACCCTTGATCTCCTTGACCAGGCTGTCCGTGCCCGGCGCGAGCAGCTCGGCGCGCGCGCGTATGAACTCGGCCAGGAGTTGCTCGTGCAGGCGCAGCAGCTGCGTGTATTCCCGCTTCGCCTTGGCCGGGGGTGGCTGTTGATCGGACATGGTCGCCTCGCGGAGGCGGGGTGTTCCCGCTCGATCCCTTGAGCGCCGTAATAAGGTGGCTTTCCGGCCTTGCGGCAATGGTCGTCTCTTGACCCGCCGACCGTGCCTCCGTAGGAACGTAGATCATGAGCGACGACGATTCCCGCAAGCCGGTTCCCGTCAGAGAGGCGGCCGAGTCCCTCCGTGGCAAGCCCACGCCCGTCCGGGAGCTGGCCGGCGATCCCGCGTCGCAGATACCCGACGCCGACGTGGCCGAGGCCTCCATCGAGGTCGAAGGCGAACCCTGGACGGTGCGGGTCACGGGACGCTCGGGCGGAGCGGCCGGTACGGCTCCGCCGTTGCTCCTGCTCGGCTTCTGGCAGGGAGAACCCGAGGGGGATCCCTCCCGTGAGGTGCTCGTCGTCGGAAGGTCGCTCCCGGCGATCAGCCCCGTCGCACTCCGAGAGGCCTTCCAGCGCGCGACCGAACCGCCCGATCGTGATCGCAGGAAGCCGTTCTTCTCGGAGGCCAGCCGAAGCCGTCGTCGGTGACCCACCCGATCTAACGAAAACATTCGGGGGGCGTCGGACGTATAACGTACCGGTAGCGACCCGGGCGGTGCGGCGAGGTGGTCCCGGATCGGTTAGAATAAAGACCTGCCCACATCAAGAAGGATCCCTGCCCATATGCGAGCACTCTCGTTTGAGCTTCAACACGGGCCTGCGGTCCCGTGTCAATGAACACGTCCGAACCGCCGACCGACGGCGATCTCGTACGGAAGGCCCGAAAGGGGGACGAGTTCGCCTTCGGCCAGCTCGTCACGCGGTATCAGCGTCCGGCATACGCCGTGGCGCTGTCCGTGACGGGTCGGCACGAGGACGCGGAGGACGCTGCTCAGGAGTCTTTCCTGGTCGCATTGGACAGGCTCGACGAGTGCCGGAGTCCTGAGCGGTTCGGTGGATGGCTGATGACCATCGTACGGAACAGGTCCAAGAACCTGGTACGACGGGAGTCGCTGAGAGAGATGGACGAGGTGCCTCCGGGAGCGCGCTCCCGAATGCCGACTCCGGATCGAACCGCCGAGGCGTCGGAGTTGAGGGGGTTGTTGCAGTCGGCGCTCGGGGAGTTGCCGGAAGTACAGCGCCAAGTAGTGCTGCTGCACGACCTCGAAGGTTGGAAGCACAGAGAGATAGCAGACAGGTTGGATCTGCCGTGCGGTACGGTTCGGTCCCACCTGCATTTCGCCAGAAAGGCTCTACGGGCGGCGCTCCGGAGCGTACCCGGATTGCCGGACATGATGAGGGTGGCCCAATGATTCGAAGGATCCACGAGCTCGACGGAGCGGCCGACGAAGGTCGCGACCCGGAGCTCGAGTCCGCGCTCTCCGCGCTGGATCCGGCGAGCCGTGACCCGAACTACTGGTTCCGGTTCCGCTGGTGGGTGCTGAACGGCGCGGGCATGGAGCTGGCCAGGCGCCGCAGGGAAGTGCGGCTGACGGTAGGTGACGTGCTCGAGTCCTGGGCTCGGGCGCTCGTTCCGACCGCCGCGCTCGTTGCTGCTCTCGCAGGGCTGCTCCTCGTGCACGAGGACGCGCCCGCCGAGTGGCACCCGGCCGTCGCGGAGGAGGTTCTCCTCAGCGAGGTCGAGGGCAACCCGGTCCAGATCGACCCCACGGCCCTGACGTTCGCCGCCGAGGTCTTCTGAGCATGGAGCCTGGGCTCCGCACCAAGCTGCTCACCGCGGTGACCCTCACACTCGTCTTCGTCTCGGGTGGTATCACCGGCTACGCGCTCGCTGCGCGCGAAGGCGACGCTGCCGAGGCGCCCAGCGGCACACGGCGGGGGTACGTCTTCGAGCAGTTCGAGCGGACCGAGGAACAGCAGGCGAAGATCGACTCGATCCTACGTGCCCACCGTGAGCCCATGGCCGAGCTCAACGCGGAGCTCGAGGCGGTCCAGATGCACGTACAAGCCGCGTCGGACTCCCTGTCCAAGGCCACGGGCGAAGCCATCTCCACGGTGTTCCCGCCGGACATCGCGGCCGAGTATCTGCATCGGCTCGAGGAACGTCGTGCCGAGCGGATGCGCGCCCGCGAGGCAGCGGAGCGCGAGCCTCGGGACGGCAACCGACGGTAGCTCGGTGATCGAGTCATCCCGGGCTGCGGCCCGATTCTCCGCCTGTCACCCGGCAGGCCGGGGCCCGCACGCGTCGCGGGACCCATCTGAACTCAGCAGAGGTCCATTGGGGAGGTGTTGTCATGAGTGATGTCATCATTCGCACCGAGGGTTTGAAGAAGGACTACGTCCTCGGTGCTGAGACGGTGCATGCGGTGAGGGGTGTGGACCTGGAGATTCGCCGGGGCGAGTTCGTGGCCGTGATGGGCCCGTCCGGCAGCGGCAAGTCCACGTTCATGAACATGATCGGCTGCCTGGATACGCCGAGTGGGGGCAAGTACTGGCTGAACAACCAGCTGGTCAGCGAGCTGTCGGACGACAACCTCGCGCGGGTGCGCAACAAGGAGATCGGCTTCGTCTTCCAGACATTCAACCTCCTTCCGCGGGCCTCGGCGCTCCACAACGTCGAGCTTCCCTTGATCTACGCCGGCGTGAGCTCGAAGGAGCGGAAGCGCCGGGCCCAGGAGAAGCTGGCGCTCGTCGGGCTGGGCGATCGCATGGATCACAAGCCGCCGGAGATGTCCGGTGGACAGCGCCAGCGCGTAGCGATCGCGCGGGCCCTGGTGAACGAGCCGGCGCTCCTCCTCGCCGATGAGCCGACCGGCAACCTGGACTCGGTGACGAGTCACGATGTGATGCGCCAGCTCTCCGAGCTTAACGAACAGGGCCAGACCATCGTCCTAGTAACGCACGAGGTGGACATCGCGCAGTGTGCGCGGCGCCAGGTGCATCTGAAGGACGGAGTCATCGAGAAGGATTTCGCCAACGAGGCCGCGGAGAGCGCCGTATGAGAATGCACGTGAATCGACTCGGAGCGGCCCTCGTGGCTGCCCTTGTCGTTTCAGCGGGTTGCGGTGGGGATAGCCAGGAGGAGTCGGCCGGACCCAGCCGTCTGACCGTCGAGGTGCGTCGGGGCAACCTGATGATCCGGGCCGAGGCGACGGGCACCATCGAGCCCGTGCGTCGGGTCGAGGTCAAGTCCAAGGCTTCGGGCGAGATCCTCAGCCTCCACGCCGATGTCGGCGACAGGGTGACCAGGGGCACGCTCATCGCCGAGATCGACCCTCGCGACGTGCAGAACAACTACAACCAGGTGCAGGCCGACCTGGAGGTCGCGCGGGCACGCATGGAGATCTCGGAGGAGCAGCTGGAGCGGTCGCGTCAGCTCCTCGAAGCCGAGGTCATCACGCAGCAGGAGCACGAGAACGCGCGGCTCGACTACACGAACGCCCAGGCCTCACTCGTGCGGGCGGAGACGAACTTCAACCTCGCCGAGCTCCAGCTCCAGGACGTGCGGATCACCGCGCCCATGGACGGGACGATCATCGAAAAGAACGTCGAGGAAGGCGTCGTCATCCAGTCGGCGTCCCAGAACGTATCGGGCGGCACGACGCTCTTCGTCATGGCCGACCTGGGTGAGATGCAGGTGCGCACGCTCGTCGACGAAACGGATATGGGAATGCTCCGTGCGGACATGAGCGCCGACATCACGGTCGAGGCGTATCCGGATCAGACGTTCTCCGGCGAGATCGAGAAGATCGAGCCCCAGGCGGTCGTGGAGCAGAACGTCACCATGTTTCCGGTCATCGTGACGCTCGACAACAGCTCCGGGCTCCTGCGCCCCGGCATGAACGCCGAGGTAGAGATCTTCGTGAACGAGGCGCGAGACGTCCTGCTGGTGCCGAACAACGCCATCGTGAAGGCCGAGGACGTGGGACCGGCGGCTCTGGCCCTGGGACTCGACCTCGAGAGCCTCGACCTGACCTCGTTCATGCAGGCGCCGGGCGGTTCGCAGAGCTTCGCCGGCCGGAGTGGCAACGGCGGCGGATCGGCCAATCGCGGCTCCAACGGTGCCCTCACGGGTCGCAGCGGTGGTCAGCGCCCGAGCGGTGGCAACGGGGCTGCCCCGAACGTCGATCCGGAGACGCTGGCCCGAGTGCAGGAGATGCGCGCGCAGGTGGAGAGTGGGGCCATCTCCCAGGACTCGCTCAGATCCGCCATGCAGGCGTTGCGGTCCGGCGCGGGCGGTCGCGCCGCGGCAGCGGGCGGTGAGGGCGGCGAGCAGGCGGCCGAGACGCGTCCCGGAGCGGTCTTCGTGCTGCTCCCGGACGGCACGATAGAGCCGCGCGCGATCCAGATCGGACTGGGCGACTGGGACAACACGGCGGTGACGGGTGAGGTCGAGGAGGGCGATACCCTCGTGATCGTGGGTGCCGCGCAGTTGCAGGCGCAGCAGCAGGAGTTTCTCGACCGGATTCGCGATCGCATGGGCGGTGAGAACCCGTTCGGTGGTGGGGTGCCCGGCGGTGGCCGCGGGTTCGGGCGCCGGGGCTTCTAGGCGAGGGCCGACCGATGCTCATCTACGAGATCATCATGGTGGCCATGGGGGCGGTCAGGGCCAACCTGCTCCGCTCCGTGCTCACGACGCTGGGTATCGTCATCGGCATCGCCGCGGTGATCACGATGGTCGCGCTGGGTGAAGGCGCCCAGCAACAGGTCCAGGAAGAGATCAACCGGATGGGTACCAACGTGCTCACCATCCGCCCCGGTCAGCAGCGCGAGCGAGGGGTTTCCTGGGGCGACGCGCAGATGTCCATCGACGACGCCGTGGCTCTCAGGAGGGAGGCGGGCGGTCTCATCACCGTCTCCCCGGAACAGAGCTCCGGCATGCAGGTCTCCTACATGCGCTGGAACTCCCGCTCGCAGGTCGAGGGTGTGTGGCCCGAGTACTTCGACATCTACAACATCGGGCTGGCTGCGGGACGCTACTTCACCCAGAGCGAGGTCCAGGGACGCCGCCGCGTCGCCGTGATCGGCGCGTCCGTGATGTCCAATCTCGACGAGGACTCGTTCGCGGACGTCCCGCCGGGGACGATGCTCGGCGAGACCATACAGCTCCGGGGCCTCAGCTTCGAGGTGGTCGGGGTCCTGGAGGAGAAGGGGGATGCCGGATTCCTGAGGCCGGACGGGGCCGTGTTCATTCCCCAGTCGACTGCCCAGTACCGGGTCATGGGTAGCCGGAACCGCCTCAACACGATCTACGCGGCGACCGACACGCCCGAGGACATGGATCGCGCCTACGCGGAGATCGACCGCATCCTGCGTCGTGAGCATCGCATCCGCGCGGGCGAGGACGCCGACTTCCAGATCTCCAACGCCACCGACCTCCTGCAGACGTTCAACGAGACGCGTCAGACGTTCGGCATGCTCCTGGCCGGCATCGCCGGCATCAGCCTCCTCGTGGGAGGCATCGGGATCATGAACATCATGCTCGTGTCGGTCACCGAGCGGACCCGCGAGATCGGGGTTCGCAAGGCGCTCGGCGCGACCAGGAAGGCCATCATGACCCAGTTCCTGGTCGAGGCCCTCTTCCTGTGCATCCTCGGCGGCCTGCTCGGAGTGGCTGCGGGATACGGGGCCGCTTGGGTCATCCGCAACACGGCGGGTTGGCAGGCGGCTGTCGCCATGCGAGCGGTGATCGCGGCGATCGTGTTCTCGGCGGGCGTGGGGCTGTTCTTCGGGATGTGGCCCGCGAGGCGGGCGGCCATCCTGGATCCAATCGACGCGCTGCGGTACGAGTAGGCCTTTGTGAGGGCCGGAGCCACCGTGGCTCCCCCCTCTGGCTTCGGCTGAGCGCGGTTTCGCGGGCAGCCGAGGTCCTTCGTTCAGCGCGCTCAGAGGCGCTTCGGGGGGAGCCGCGGTGGCTTTCGGCCTTCGGCCGGTTGGTGTACCGCAGTGGGCTCTCGGAGCCTGGACGGCGCTGAGCGCGGGGCAGAGGGGACTCGGTCGGCCCCCCGGCGTCGAGTGAGGCGCTGCAACGTCGAAAGCGCCGCCACGCCAAACGCCGAACGTACCCCGAGCGAGAGGCCCGCAGCAGCCCCGCTCTCCCCTATCGCTGCAAGAGAACCTCGATCGTGGACCCGTGCCTCACGAGCGAGACCGGAAGCGGGCCCGTCGCTCGGGAGATGCCGAAGCGGAGCTCCTCGACGGAGCGCACGGCCACCTGGTCGAGTCGGGTGACCACGTCGCCGGGGTTGAGGCCGGCCAGGGCGGCCGGGGTGCCCGGGGCCACGTCGATGACGAGCACTCCGCTTCCCACGTCGAAGTACTGGGCCAGCTCCGGGCGCAGATCGATGACCTGGGCGCCCGCCACCATGTTGCTGCCCAGCAGGTAGGGCGTCAGTGGCCGAAAGGTCGCGGGCGGGGCGAGGTCGGGATCCGGCTCGGGCTCGGCGGCGGGAGCCCACATGGGCACCGGCGACGACCAGCTCGGCAGCGTGTAGCTCGCGCCGGCAGACGCTCGCGCGGCGTCGGACATGGCCGCCCTGAGGTCGGCGGACTCCCGCGTGACCTCCTCGAGCGCGGCGCGGAGGACCTGCAGCTCCTGGTCCCGCTCGAGATCCACCCTGCTCAGGCGCGCGACCGATCCGTTCAGCTCGGTCAGCCTGCGGCGCTCCTGCCGTCGAAGGTCCTCGGTCAGGCTCTTGAGATCCTCCATAGCCCGCTGCAGCGAGTCGTGCGCTTCGCTGCGGAAGACGAAGAACTCGAACGGGGCGCTCACGCCCAGCGCACGGTCCTCGCTCACCACCCGCAGCCTCGGGGCGCCTCCGCTGGGCGCGTTGTCGAGGATACGGGCGGTAACCGACCTGTCCGCGGACCTGTCCGCGGAGCGGTCCGCATTCTCCCGGCGCACCTGGATGAGCTGCACGCGGAGGGAGTCCATGGCCTTCACCATTGTCTCGACCATCGAATCGGTCGCCACGGAGAGGCTGACGACTCGCTGACGCATGTCGTCGGGGCGCTCGGCGGCTTGAACCACGACCTCGAGCCGACGTCCGTCGCGCTCCACGCGGATGCGTGTGTGCTCCCCTACGCGGAGCCTCAATCCCTCAGGCAGGTGCTGAAGGTCGTCGGCCCCCTGGAGGTCGCCGATGGCCAGCAGCCGGTCGCCCGGTCGGAGTCCCGCGTCTCCGGCCGGGCTTCCGGGACGGACCCCCGCGATGACGATCGAGTCACCCACGATGCGTCCGCCGGACGTCGGGATGTCCAGAGACACCCCGATCCATCCGGGTCGTCCTTGCTGCCCCTGCACGGGGGCCGCCAGACCGGCCAGCAGCGCGGATGCGAGGAGGGTGTGTGCGATGCGTTTCATGCTCAGAACCAATTGTCGTCCGTGAGCGAGACCTGGCGGGCCGCGGCGTCGCGCTCGGCGAGGGCCGAAGCCAGGAAGCCGTTCAGGAACGGATCTCCGGGTGCGGCCCGGACGGCAGCCTGTGAGACGGAGACGAGATGCTCGAGGGCGGCGTATCGGCTGTACGGATCGGCGCCGGCGTCGTCGACGCCTGAGGCCGTGAGCAGCTCACGGTAGTTCGAGACCGCGCTGACGTAGTGCTGCTCTGCGGCACGCACCTCGCTGGCGGCGTCCTCCACGGTCGCCACGGAGGCCACGTCGGCCTCGTCGTCACTCGACACCATCCCGGCTCCGGTTGCGACGCCCCCGAAGAAGAGGACGACCGCGGCGGCCGCGGGCATCCACGACGGCGTCCGCGCCAGACCGAGCTTGCTCAGCGCGGTCGTGTCGCGAACGAGGCCGTCGGATCGCAGCCGGGCTTCCAGCACCTCCCAGTCCCCCATGGGCGGCATGATCTCCGGCAGCGCCGCGAGGGCCTCGGTCTGGTCGCGCATCGCGGCGACCTCTCCCGCGCAGATCTGGCAAGCTTCGAGATGCTCTCTTTCCGCCGGCGTCGGCTCGTCGTCGACGAGGCGCGCCAGCGTCTCGATGGTCAAATGCTCCATGCTTCAGCTCCGTTGTCCCTGACGGCGTCGGACAGTGACGAGAGCATCGCCCTCATCTTCGCCCGGGCCTTGAACAACTGCGATTTGGAGGTGCCCGACGTCACGCCGAGCGCGTCTCCGATCTCTTCATGTGTATAGCCCTCCACGTCGTGGAGGATCAGTACCTGCCGCATTCCTTCGGGCAGTGCATCCAGTGCGCCTTCGAGGCGGCGCTTCAGGAGCGAGTCCCGGGCGACCGGGGCCACCGGAATCTGCTCCGGAGCGGGGGCCTCCCGCTTCGTTCTGTTCTCGGCCTTCCTCAGCGCCTGCAGCGCCGAGTTCACCGCGATGCGGTGCAGCCAGGTCGAGAACCGTGCGTCGCCCCTGAAGGTCGGAAGTGCTCGAATGGCCCGGATCCATGCTTCCTGCGCGTAGTCCTGTGCGAGATCGTCGTCTGCCGCGATGCGTCGGACGATCGCATAGACCCGCGGGGCGTACCGGTCGTAGAGCGTCCGGATGGCCGCGGCGTCACCCTCCGTCGCGAGACGGATGAGCTCCCGTTCCTTGTCCTTCCTCTGTATGTCGCTCATGCACGTCGTTCGATGCAGGTCGGGCCGGGGTGGTTGCCTGAACCGAAGCGGTCTTTCTTTGACCACCGATCGCCTTCCTGCACCATATTAGGCTCTGTTGCCTACCCGACACGATCCCCAGGTGTTCGCCGAATGATCGCCTTCCAGAAGCTCTCCAAGCGATACGGGCCACTCATGGCCGTCCGGGAGCTGACGCTCCGCGTCGAGCCGGGCGAAGTGTACGCCCTGCTCGGGCCCAATGGAGCGGGCAAGACGACGGCG
The DNA here is from genome assembly GCA_050050215.1 of Gemmatimonadota bacterium. GTDB lineage: Bacteria > Gemmatimonadota > Gemmatimonadetes > Longimicrobiales > Gaopeijiaceae > UBA2982. The sequence continues at coordinate 2,752 of JASFUR010000021.1, read as the reverse complement.
CTGCGCTGCCTGGCGACCCTGCTCGCGCCGACGAGCGGATCGGCCGAGATCGGCGGCGTCGACGTCCGCTCCGACCCGCTCGGAGCGCGGCGGCGGATCGCGTTCCTGAGCTCGTCGATGGGCCTCTATCAACGGCTCACCGCGCGGGAGCTGATCGCCTATTTCGGACAGCTTCACGGGATGGCGGGTCCGGTCCTCGAGACGCGCGTCGACGAGATGGTCGAGCTGTTCGACATCGGCTCGTTCGCGGACAGGATGTGTGGGAAGCTGTCCACCGGCCAACGGCAGCGCGTCTCGCTCGGTCGGGCGCTCGTGCACGACCCGCCGGCGCTGATTCTCGACGAACCGACGCTCGGCCTCGACGTGCTCAGCGGCCGGACGATCCACGACTTCATCGTTCGCGAGCGCCAGCGGGGCAAGGCGGTCCTCCTCTCCACGCACCAGATGGACGAGGTCGAGCTCCTCGCCGACCGCGTCGGGATCCTCCGCAAGGGAGAGCTGGTCGCCGAGGGACCGCCGGCCCAGCTCGTCGACTCGCTCGGCGCCCCGAATCTGGCGAGCGCGTTCCTGGCGCTCATGTCCGAATGGACGCTCTCGGTCGGCACGGAGACGTCGTGAACGCGCCGTGGTGGGTCGTCTTCCGGAAGGAGCTGCGCGAGACGCTCAGGGATCGGCGCACGCTCTTCGTCATGATCGCAGTGCCGGTGCTCCTGTATCCGGCGGTGCTCATCGGGACCGAGCAGCTGTATCTGCTGGGCACGCGGAACCTCGAGTCGGAGACGTCGTCCGTCGCGGTGGTGGGCGACGCGCCCGAGTCGCTGCTGGAAGTGCTGGGACGGACCGAGTCGCTGACGCTGACCTCGGTCGAGGGCGATCCGGTGGAGGCCGTGCGGTTGCAGACGGTCAACGCGGTCGTCGTGATGGGGAGGGACGCCGGGACCGAGGGGACGCGAGAGATCACGCTCCTGTACAATGCGGCCTCGGATCGGTCCCAGCGCGCCCACGCGGAGCTCCGCCGCTCGCTGGATGCGTGGGGGGACACGGTCCTCGTGCGGCGCCTCCGCGACCGGGGGCTGCCGGCGACGTTCGCGGCCCCCGTGGCTGTCGCGGACTCGTCGATCGCGCGCCCGACGGAGATGGGCGGCTACACGATGGGGCGGATCCTCCCCCTCCTTCTCGTCATGATGACCGTGCTCGGAGCGTTCTATCCCGCCATCGACCTCGCGGCGGGGGAGAAGGAGCGCGGCACCCTGGAGACGCTGCTCACCGCGCCGGTGCCGGCCGGGGCGGTCGTAGCGGGCAAGTTCGTCACCGTCGCGCTCATCGGGGTCGTCGCCGCGGGGCTCAACCTCGCCAGCATGCTGCTGACCTTCCAGACGGGCGTGCTCCAGGTCACGGAGGTGATCGGCCTCGAGGTGTCCCTGCAGCTGCGCTCGGTGCTGGCGATCTTCCTCACGCTGATCCCGCTCGCCGTGCTGTTCGGGGCGGTCTTCCTGGGGCTCGCCGTTCGGTCCTCCTCGTTCAAAGAGGCGCAAAACGCGCTGACGCCCATCTACATGCTCGCGCTCTTCCCGGCGATGCTGCCGCTCTTTCCGGGCATCGACTTCGGCCCGCTGTTCGCCGTGATGCCGGTGGCCGGAGTGGCGTTCCTCTTTCGCGACCTCATGGTCGGCGACGCGGACTGGTGGCTCGGCAGCCTCGTGCTCGCCGCGACGACGTTCTACGCGGCCGCAGCGCTCGTTTTCGCGGCGCGCGCCTTCGGTAACGAGCGGGTGCTCTTCGGCGGGGACGAGCCGTCCGACGTCGCATCCGGGTCCTGGCTCGGCCGCCTGTGGAACGCGAGCCGTCCGGGGCGTGTGCCGACGCCGGCCGAGGCGGGCTTCTTCGTGGCGATGATCGCCGTGCTCTTCTTCCTCGGCGGCGTCCGCATGCAGCTCGCGTGGGGCGAGGGCGGGGTGCTCGCGTCCGAGTGGACGCTGCTTCTGGTCCCCGCAGTGCTGTTCGTCTTCGGAGGACGCTTCGATCCACGGGCCACGCTCTCCCTGCGACGGCCCCGGGGGCGGCATCTTCTGGCGGGGATCCTGTTGATCGCCGGCGGTCTGCCGATCGTCTGGCTGGTGGGCTGGCTGCAGAACTTCGTCCTTCCGGTCCCGCGGGAGGTCCTGGACGCCCTCGAGCAGATGATGACCGCGCAGAGCCCGCAGCGCTTCTTGTGGCTGCTGCTGATCGTCGCGGTCACGCCGGCTCTGTGTGAGGAGATCGTCTTTCGCGGCGTGCTGCTCGGAGGCACGCGCAGACTCGAGCCGTGGCGGATGGTCGTGCTGAACGGCCTCGTGTTCGGGGCGTTCCACGTGTCGTCGGAGACCCTGATCCGCTTCCTGCCGACTGCGATGCTCGGCACGCTCATCGCCTGGGCCGTCTGGCGCACCGGCTCGATCTGGGTGGGGGCGCTCATGCACTTCGTGAACAACGGGACGATCCTGCTGATCACCTCGCTACCGGCGATCCGCGCGGCCTTCAGCGATCCCGAGACGCCGCCGCCCGTGTGGCTCGTGCCCGCCGGGGTCGTGGTGCTGGGTCTCGGGATCCTCACCATGCTCCGGACGACGGAGCCCGGTGGCGACGCGAGCGGGGACGCGGTATCGCTCGACCCCGTTCCGGCGTAGGCGCGGCGGAGGACGATGAGCGGACGACCCGAGGCAGAGCGCGTGACGGGCGCGATCCACCTGGAGTGCACCGGAACCGGCCGGAC
>JASFUR010000020.1:0-15340 GCA_050050215.1 Gemmatimonadota bacterium | reverse complement strand
TCGAAGAGGAGACCGCATCATTGGCCAAGCGTCTGGCAACGGGTCCCACTCGCGCCTACGGGAACGCGAAACGGCTCATCTACGGCTCGCTCGAGAACCAGATGGAGCGCCAGCTGCAGATGGAAGCGGAGGCCTTCGCCGACTGCGCGTCGAGCGAGGACTTCCGCGAGGGCGTCGCCGCATTCGTCGAGAAGCGTCAGGCGGTGTTCAAGGGACGCTGACGGCCGCTACGGGCCGGGCCGCATGTGGCCCGCGCCTCAGGGCGCCGCGCCGATCGTCCCGGGATCCCCGTCCCGCAGGGGACTGGTGAACTCGAGGCCGGCATTCCCCAGGCTGGCCGAGACGTCGTCCCCCTCCGGCCGGGCTCCCGCCGTGGCCCAAGCGACCAGGTCGTCGAACGCCCGCGTCATCTCCTCCTGGCTGAACCGGCAGTGCCCGGCGATGCGGTAGATGCGCTGTACCAATAGGTCGTCTCGGCCGGCATCGGTGACCGCTTCCTTCAGCTGGCGCTCGAGGAAGATCGGAACGAAGAGGTCCCCGGTGCCGTGCATGGTGAGAAGCGGACGCTCGATCTCCCCGTCGAACGGACGGAGCTCCTCGTAGGGACCCCGCGGCCCACGGAAGGCCGGGTCGCCCGCCTTGCGCCGAGCCCGCTCCTCGAGCGCCGCGGCCGTAATGCCGAGCCCCGGCTCGATCTCGTACGTGAACCATCCGGTATCCACCGCCCGGTTCGACGGTGAGGTCCCACCCGCGAGCGCCGCGCCGCTGATGTTCGCCAAGAAGCGAGACTCGAGCCCCTCCATCGCGAACGGTCTGGGCCCCCCGCTGAGCTCGATCTCGACGCTGGCGAGCTGACGGCCCTTCGTCGTGTAGTCGGGAGGAGAGCCCAGGATCTCCGCCATGCGGGCGGTGGCGTCACCGACCTCGCCCGGCTCGAAGCGTACGCCCGTGATGACCTCCGCCGCCGCGCCCACCGCGGCGAAGTAGTCGAAGAGCCCCGGGCCCGCGGGACACATCGCCAGACCCCCGGCGTAGCGCTCGGGATACTCGTGCATCCCCAGCAGGGTGACGTGTCCGCCCATGGACGTGCCGGTGAGATAGACCCGCTCGGCCGGGGTCCCCCCGTTCAGCCCGGAGAAGAGATCGATGAGCGCGTTCGTGTCCTCGAGCCCCTGTCCCGGCACGTAGCCGTTGCAGCGATAGCTCGACGCCGCCCACGCGAAGCCTCCCCCGATGAGGTGCTCGCGGATCGGCGAGTTGCCGACGCCCAGCACCGATCCTCTGGGTCCGCCGTTGCTGCGGAAGCCGTGCGCGTACAGGACGAGATCGCCGTTCCAGTCCTCCGGGATCTCCACTCGGTAGAGCCCGCCGTCGTAGCGGCCGAAGTAGGCACGGGCGCCCGGGAGCGCCTCGAAGGCCGCCTCGCCCTCCTGCCAGGGCTGGACCGGGCACGGCGCGGGGTCGATGCGCGCCTGCTGGCCCTGGACACAGGCAGGAGCCAGACAGACCGCGAGCACTCCACAGGTCACGGCGAGCCGACGGATCATCGGGGCGTCCTTTCGTTCGGTTCGTTCGGAAGCAGGCCGGGCATCTTCAGTTCCCGGCCGCAGTCTCCGGCTGAGGAATCGACGTCGAGCCGACCGGGCCCATCCCCCAGATCTCCACGACCACCTCTTCGTCCTTGGCCATGTCGTAGTGATGCCCGCCAGGCGGCTCGTAGATGAAGCTGCCTTCCTGCACCGCGGTCATGTGCTCGGGGTCGTAGACGTCGGAGGCGGCACCCGTCGACACGTACCAGGTGCCCTTCAGCACCCGGATGTAGCGCGCCTGGTCGTGATAGTGCGGCTTGCTGCCAGTATGCGGCGCCCACGTGAGCTGAATGACGTACAGCCCTTCCTTCGACGGGTCTCCGACAACGTTCACCCGCCGGGCTCCTTCCGCGGGCCGGAGGTCGTCCGGCGTCGCAATGAGGAATCCTTCCGCGTCGGGCCGGAGATCCTGGGCGGCCGCGCCCGCGGCGTGGACCATCCCGAGTCCGATGGCGCAGACGAGCGCGCCCATCATTCGTGCGACTCTCATGCTCGCTCCTCCTCGAGTGCGGGACACTGAGTCCGGTAACGAGCGGTAGAGTGGACCGGTGTGCCGCCGGACGGCAAGTCGGGGCGGAAGCCGGCGGTTCGCCGCCCCTACGAACCGTACAGTGAATCGAAGACCGCCACCGCGTCCATCGCCTGCCCGTACATCCGCTCCGAGGTGCCGTAGCGGGCCTCGAGCGTGTCGGCCCAGGCCGTGAGGCGCCCGCGCACGTCGGCGCGGCGGTCAGGCGCGAGTGGCTCGCCGTTCAGATAGGCGGTCCACGCCTGTGCCTGGGCGAGGTCGGCGTCGACGCGCGCCATCTGCCACGTGCCGTCGCCCAGGATGGGCCGGTAGCCGGCGGCCACTTCCTCGTAGACCGTCAGCGCCTCGTCCCAGCGCCCCATTCTGGCGAGGATCATGCCGTACCCGTGGAGCGTCCCCAGGAAGGAAGTGCTCTCCGGGCCCTGCGTCTCCCGCCGATACGGGATGAGCTGATCGTAGACGTCGACCGCGTCCTGGTAGCGACGCTGGACCCCGTAGAGCCCCGCCTTCGCGAACAGGACGTCGGCCCAGTCTCGGTTCGGGGGATCGCCCAGGCGATTCGCCATCGCCTCCGCCTCGTCGAGCAGCCGCTCGCATTCGTCCAGGTCACCCTGCTGACCGACCGCCCGGGACAGATTGATGAGGTTGATGACCCGGTTACGGTGGTCCTCGCCCAGATCGTACCGACTCGTCTCGAGCGCCAGAGGATGATTCCGCCGGAGCTGTAGGCGCCCATCGCACGGGAAGAGGTGGCGGGGTCGGTTCCGGCCGACTCCGCTGCCTCTGCGCCTACCGGCTCAGGTAGGGCTCCCCTTCGCCGACGGGCTCGGCGCCCGTCATCACGGCGCCCTCTCCGCTCGCTTCCGAGAACCAGAGGTACAGCGGCTTCTCCTCCCGCAGCAGGTCGATCAGGTGCGGGAACTGGCTCAGCCTGAAGTGGAGGCAGACCGCGCCGCCGTCTCCTTCGGCCAGGAGCTCGTTGGCCGGCATCTCCGCATCCTCCTCGTGGAAGACGAGCCTCCCCACGAGATCGCCTCGATGCAGGCAGTCGATTTCCGGCCCGGTGACGCTCCTCGACAGGTAGCGGACCCGATAGGCGTCGAATGAGGTCTTGTGCTCGTCTGCCACGTCGGCTCTCCAGGGCTCGATGCTACAGGATCGACAAAGGGGTGGCTCCGTCGGGCCGGAACGTCTATCCGTCGGTGCCGCGCGCCACGGGTTCCGCCGGACCCACGCCCTGATCGACCAGCTCGGCCGTTACGGCCGCGCCGAGCAGGACGATCATGCACGAGTAGTAGCTCCAGGCCATGAGCGCTACCAACGAGCCCGCCACCCCGAAGGCGGACACGAACAGGGCACGAGCGAGATAGAGACCGATCAGGACCTGTCCGACCAGGAAGAGTAGCGCGGTCACGAGGGCTCCCAGAGCCGCCGGCCTCCAGCCGGGACGGCGGTCGGGCAGGTACATGAACAAGAGACAGAACAAAGTCGTCAGCACCGCGAGCGAGAGCGCAGGCTTGAAGGCACTCAAGACGACGACGGCGGATGGGGAGAGGCCTGTGATGACGGACAGAATTGGAGCCGCCAGAGCTTCCAGGGAGACGAGCACCACGACGGAGATGCCCACGAGGAGGACCAGAAGAAATGCCACCGCGTGATTGGTCAGAACGCGCAGCAGCACCGGCCCCTCCTCGGCAGGCTCTCCGAAGATCTTGTCCAGCGAGGTCTTCAAATGCGTGAATCCCGTCGTCGACCCGTACGCGATGACAATGAACGCCGCGATGGACCCGAGAACCGAGGACTGCGAGAGCCACCCTTGCTGCAGCAGATCGAGCACGACCTCGGCGGCCCGCGGATCCATCAAGGTCTGGATCCGCGCTCCCACCTGCGCCCGCACCGTCGCCTCCCCGAGAGCCCGCGCTGCAAAACCGACCGCGAGCGTGATCAGCGGCGCGAGCGAAATCATCGCGTAGAACGCCATGGCGGCACTGAGCGTCGAGGCCGAACGCTCGTCCCAACGGCGCAGCGAGGCAACGAGAACCTTCGCGAAGCGAGTGCCGTCTTCTGCCGTGCTCGTCATTCATCGAAAGCTGACATCATGAGCGGCATCCTGCACGGTCCAATCACGCCGCCGGCTTGACACCGACTGCGGGAGCACCGCCGGGTTTGCCGATCGTCCAGCGCCGTCCCTAGCTTCCCCCCAGGCTTTCCGGTGACCGTGGCAACATCCAGATGCTGGGAGGGTCCGGTGCAGGGAGAACGGCTGAGCCCCTACCTGGCTTCAGCGGCGCTGCTCATGCTCATGACCGCGCCTGTCTCCGCCCAGCAGGGTGCCATCGCGGGCCGAATCACGGACGCGACGACCCTCGCCCCCATATCTCAGGCGACGGTCAGCGTCGTGGGTGGCCGAAGCGACGCGGACGACGCCGAGGTGATCAGCGAAGACGACGGCAGCTTCGAGCTGCGGTTGGGTGAGGGTACGTACGACCTCCTCGTCGAGGCCGGCGACTTCGCGCCTGCCCGCTTCGACCGGATCCGGGTCTTTCCCGGGCAGGTCACCACCAGGAATCTCCCGCTGCAGTCACAGGGCTACCGCCTGGCGGGTTTCATCGTCACCGCGTCCCGCGGAGTCACCGCGTCCCGTCGAGCGCTCGACACCGAGATCACCGCGCCCAGCTCCAGTCACTCCGTGAGCGGCGTCGAGATCGAGGAGAGACCGGCTACCTCTCCAGTCGAGCACCTCAGGGAGACGCCCGGCGTCGATATCGCAACGCACGGCCTGCAGTCGTCGAACGTCGTCGTACGCGGCTTCAACAACATTTTCTCCGGCTCGCTGAACCTGCTGACCGACAATCGGTTGGCGGGGCTTCCGGCGCTGCGGGTGAACCTGATGCACTTCCTGCCGCTCAACGACGACGACATCGACCGGATGGAAGTGGTGCTGGGTCCGGGCGCGGCCCTCTATGGACCGAACACGGCGAACGGCGTGGTGCACGTGATCACGAAGTCTCCGCTGGAGAGCCAAGGGACGAGGGTCACGCTCGGGGCGGGCGAGCGGTCCGTGTTCGAGGGCACGTTTCGGTCCGCCTTCCTGGTCACCGAGGACTTCGGTGTGAAGCTCTCGGGGCAGGTGCTCAGGGGGAACGAATGGCCGTACGTCGACGAGGAGGAGAAGGAGGCTCGTGACGCCGCGGCCACGGATTTCCCCGGATGCGTTCTGGATCGAACAAACAGGGGATTCTCGGCGGAAGTGGCGCAGATTGCGTGCGGACGCGTCGGCCGCCGCGACTACGACATCTTGCGCTACGGGGTGGAGGCGAGGGCCGACTGGCGGTACTCCCCTCGCGGGTCCCTCGTCGCCACGTACGGCCGCATGGACGACAGCAGTGTCGAGCTGACCGGGCTCGGCGCGGTCCAGGCCGACCACTGGATCTACGAATTCGCTCAAGCCCGCCTGACCTACGATCGGTGGTTCGTCCAGGCGTACGTCAACGTCAACGACGCCGGCGACAGCTTCATGCTGCGCGACGGCCCGCCGTTGGTCGATCACTCCACCCTGGCCGTGGCGCAGGTCCAGAACAGCTTCGACCTCGCCGATGGCCGGTTCGACTTCACATACGGCTGGGACTTCTTCGCCACCCAGCCCGAGAGCGAAGGGAGCATCTACGGCGACTACGAGGACGACGAGGCGATCAAGGAGTGGGGCGTGTACCTCCAGTCCAAGGCGGCCATCACGCCCAAGATCGACGTCATCGCGGCCGGACGCATCGATTCCCACTCGATCCTGCCGACCAAAATCTTCTCGCCCAGGCTCGCCCTGGTCGTCAAGCCGAACGAAAGCAACGCGATCCGCTTCGCATACAACCGGGCGTTCTCAACGCCGACGGCCCTGAACTACTTCCTGGACTTCAGCGCGGGATACTCGGCGGGCTATGGCCTGCGTGCGTTCGGGACCGGGAGAGACGGGATCGGTTGGTGGAATTCGGACGGCACGCTGCGGGGGATGCGTTCGCCGCTGACCCCTCCCGCCTTCGGGCAACCGCCGGACTCGCTCCTCACGTCCGTCGACCAGGCGACCCTCTGGCAGCTCGGGGTGGCCCAGGTGAACACTCTTCCGGACGTTCCGGACGACATCATCGCAATCCTGCGGGGATTGACACCGGACGACTCCGATTTCGGCATGCAGTACATCGACCCGAGAGACTCGATGCGCTATCCGCTCGGATCCGTGTCCTCGTTTCTACAGGATGTGCCTCCGATCAAGGAGAGCAACACGGAGACGTTCGAGGTCGGCTGGAGTGGCGTATGGGCGAGCCGCCTTCGGCTCTCGGCGGACGTGTACTACATGAGGCAGCACGACTTCGTCTCACCGCTCACGGTCGCGAACCCCCTGCTCTCCCTCGACGGCGGGCAGGTCGGCACCTGGCTGAGCCAGGCGTACGTGCCGGCGAGGGTGCAGGACCTCGTCGACCGGCTCGGGCTGTCGGTCGCTGCCGCGACCGCTCAGGCAAACGCCGAAGCGACGAACATCGTCGTGCCGGCGGTGGGCGGAGTCCTGGATCTTTCTCCCCTCGCCGTCGTGTCGTCCGACATCCCGCAAATGGGCAACGGCGGCGCGGATGTCATCGCGACCTACCGCAATGTCGGCACGCTGAGCCTGTGGGGCGCCGACTTCGCGCTTCGGTGGTCTCCGAGCCCCGCGTGGACGATGAGCGGAACGTATTCGCACGTCAGCAAGAGCGAGTTCGACATCGGAGTCGTCACGCCCGTCTCGTTGAACGCGCCGGTGGACAAGGCGACCCTGGGCATCGCCTACCGGAACGAGGCGCTGGGCCTCAATGCGTCCTCTCGCGTCCGCTATACGGGTCCCTTCCACGTCGACGCCACGCTGTTCCGGGGCGACATCGACGAGTATGCGCTCGTCGATCTCACGTTGGGATACAAGCTGCCGACGACGGCTGCCACGCTGCAGGTCGGGGTGAGCAACGTCCTCAACACGCCGTATACCTCCTTCGCCGGGGTGCCCACCACTGGGCGACTGGCCATGGTCCGTCTCCGCTACGAGCTCTTCTAGGGTGCGAGCCATGTCGATCTTCCCACCGGGCGCGAACGTCGACAACGGGCGCCGGAGGCCCGCCTCGATCGCAAAGCTCTGCATCACCCTGCTCGTGACCTGCGTCTGCTCGCTGTGGTGCCCCGGACACGCCACCGGGCAGGACGTGCTCCCCCCCAACCGGGGCGGGACCACCCTGTCGATGAGCTTCCCCCCCACATGGCGATGGGCTGCCGGCTTCTCGGGCGGCGTCCACGGACGGGACGACTCCAAGATCACAGCCTACGCGAATGCAGGGTTCTACCGGGACATCCTGAACCCCATGACGGCCGCGCTGGGGATCCTGGGCGAAGCCTACGTAGGCACGAGGGGATCGCTCGCGCAGAGTGGGGGCCTGGACAGCGGTGCCAGGATCGGCCTGTTCTCGCCGGTCAGCCGATTGGCGTTCGGTGCCGATTACAACACGAACGACAGGGAGCTCGACTTCTTCATGTCGGTCATCCACCCGTTCCAACGCGGCGGCCTTCTCGTGGGCGGTGGGGCGCTCCGCGTCGATTATCTACCGGGACGCGGGAACTCCTTCAGCATCGGCCTGCGGTTCCCACTCGGTCAGCCGTTCCTCGGGAGGACGCGAGCGAGACAGGACCACGTCGAGCTTCCGGATCCGGAGCTGCCGCCCCTGTTCCTGATTCCGGATCCGACGCTCGTCGACGCGCTGTCGAACGTGGGGGAGCTCGCACATTGGGTGACCCGACTGACGGTTCCGTTCAACGATCAGTGGGATTCCGACTCGGACGACGCGCTCGCTCGGTTCGCCGACGAGATGCGCGACCTGAAAGCGCACATGGGCGAAGGAGGAATCACGGCGAGGACCCGATCGCCGGTGGAGGACGTGGAGGCCTACCACCGCGCGCTCGATCGGGCCTTCTCCATCGCCACGTCGGGTCTGAGCCTCGCGGCCGGGGAGTCCACCCCTCTGGGAAAGCGCGCCGCCGCCCGGGCTCGCGAGGTCATCCTCGACCACGTGCTGCTCCCGTACAACCGACTCCTGGGACAGCAGAAGGACCCGGACTCCACGCGGGGCCTCGGGACGGCCGCCTCCGGCGAATTCTACGAGTGGCTGACCCGGGACACGTCGCTCGACTTCGAGCAGCTTCGGGCCACGACGTGGACCTTCGCGCAGGTCCTCGACGTGATCGAGGAGGTCAGGGAAACCAGCTCCGCGCAGTGGGAGGACTCGCGGTTCGTGTGGCTCCCGTTCCAGCTCGCGCTGACGCCGGATCAGCACGACGAACAGGGCGAGCTGAACACCATCGTGGAGCGCGTCACCGGGCAGAGCTTCACCCACGGCAACAAGCGCTGGTACATCGAGAACGACCAGTTCGCGGCCGAGCTGACACGAATGATTCGGGAAGCCGAGGACTACCACGTTCTCTGGATCCACGACTTCCGCGGTTACGACGCGGACGGAAACCCGGACGAGGAGGGCTTCAAGCAGGTCGTCAGCTCGTATCTACCGGCCCTGATCGACCGAGTCGAGGCCTACGACTCCGTCGGGAAGATCCCCCAGTACATGATCTTCATCGACCAGATGTACTTCCAGGCGAACGGAGGGAGGCTCTGGCTGGAGCTCCTGGAGAACCCGCTGCATCACGAGATCGACCTGCCCGACGGGTACGAGGCATGGGAGGATTCGATCGCCCGTCTGCAGACCGACCTCCGCTTCGCGGTCGCGAACTCCGAGCTCATGCAGTCGCAGTCGCTGCACTTCCCGGACGGCTGGATCGAGAACGTGGTGAAGGTCCACGTCAACGTCACCAACCCTCCGGACCCGTCGTTCTGGACTCCCGGCATCCTGCCCTTCTTCATGGGATTGCCGGACGTCGTGATGAGGGACCATCGCAAGATCTCGTTCTACGACGCGACCGAGGAAGATCCCTACAAGGGCATGGCGATCTACACCGGGATGGGTGTCGGTGAGCACTACGTGGGCGCGTCGTGGGAGGATCGGGCCATCATGATGCAGGGGCCTGTGCTGCTCTCGCTCAAAGCCGCGGCCCGTCAGCTGCTTTACAACCAGGGCTTCGAGGAGGCGGAGGTCCCCTGGGAGCTGAGACCCAAGCCGATGGCCGACGACTACGATCGAGTCGTGGCGGATACCCTGGCGGCGCAGGGCGCGGATTGGGGCGCGGACATGCAGCTCCACAATCAGATCGGATATCGCTTCAAGGCCGTCACCGTCTTCAAGGCCACGCTCTACACCCTCATGCCTCCGGGCTCGGTGATCAAAGCCCCCGACTCGATCTGGGGATCGCACCTGTGGGGCTCGATGCTCCTGGGTCACGCCCTTCGAGGCGGGCGCGTCCTGATGATCGCGCCGGCCATCGACAACGCCCCCAGCGCCGGCTTTCCTCAGATGGCCCAGGCGCAGGACGTCCTCACGAGAGCGGTCGCCGCCGGCGAGATCTTCGAGGAGGAGATCGCCGCGCTCGGCGGGCTGCTGAAGGTGGGGCTGTACAACACGCGGATCGCCGTGGGCGACGTGCCCGGCAAGCTGCTCGCGTTCACGTCGAATCTCGAGCGCACCCCCTGGCTGCGAGAGCTCTATGGCTTCCGTCCGGAGGTCCTTCGACAGATCGAGGACGAAGCCGCCGAGCTGACGAGGAACGGGTACCGGCGCGGGTACGCCGAAGGCGAGGCGATCGAGCCTCCCAAGCTACATCTGAAGGCGAACTATTTCGCGACGAGGGAAGCCTGGGATGCACTGTTGTCGAGGCCGGACGTGGGGCAGCCGATCCGCACGTTCTTCGGTGAGCTCGCTGAGCAGAACCGAGCGTTGGAACAGGGAGAGTACCGAGACTTCCGCATCATGGAGCGGGAGCTCATTCCACCCACCCGCATGCTACTGACCGACTACATCGGAGGCCTATCCCCCGAGGCTCGGTCCCGCGCTGCGACCTTCTTCTCGATCGGCTCCCACAACCAGAACAACCGCAGCATGGCATCGGACGGGGAAGTGGCGGCCGTCGTCTCTGGTTGGTCGGCGCTCCAGGGCCTCCCGGACTTCCTGGTGATCGTCGGACTGTCCGAGTGGATCGACGACCTGGACGAGCTCGAACGCCTATTCCCGAGCTATCACGGCATCCAGCGTCGTCTCAGCCACCTCATTCGGATCGTCGTGTGACCCGGTCGCTCAGTTGAACGGGCCACCAAAGAGGATCCGTACGGTCGAGACACCGGAGCCGAATCGATACGCCGCCCCGATCCTCGGCATCTCGAGCCCGAGCACCCTCCACGGGGTCATCGTTCCGAGGGTGACGCCGAACTCCCACTGCTGGTCCACGGAAAGAGGCTCGCCGAAGAACCGGACCAGGTTGGGACTCTCGAAGTACAGATAGTCCATGAAGAACAGACCGGCGTCCACAGGGTGACCCGCAACCGAGAATCCGAGCGGGTGCCGGGCGTCCAGTCCCGATTCCAGAGCACCGAAGTCGTCCCCGAAGACGACCTCGGACGTCGCGAACGCCGCATAGAAGAACCGATTTCCGGCCGTGAAGGAGACGTTGCCCCAGCCGAATGAAAAGCGACTGCGAATCCCCGCGGCGGAGAGGTAGTTCATTCGACCGGCGGAAAAGTCGCGCCCCACGCCCAATGCCCCGAAAGGCATGAGGCGCCACCGCTCCCCGACCGAAATCTCGAAACGAAGCTCGGGCGCCAGGGTCAGCGTCGAGACACCATCCGGAAGTCCCGCTTCGAGCACCGACGTCAGACCGAAGTCGTAGAAACCCAGGGTCAGCGGGAATCGGAGCTCCAGGCCCCAGCGGCGGTCATCCAGCGAACGCAGGTCGATGCCGAATCCCAATCGATAGACCTGAACGGTGCTCTCCTCCGACTTGTACACGCCGGAGCCCAGTAGGGTGGAGAACGCGTAGTTCGGGCCCGGATCGGGATCGGACTGCGCTGAGATCCCCGAGCCGTATGGGAGGGCGAATGCCAGACACCATGCTGCTCGAGCCACCAGCCGTAAAGGCCGGGGCCGGCGACGCACCCGCGGGTTGAACACTCGGTGACCTCCTGCTCGGCGGCTGCACTCCGCGTCGCGAAATGAGCTGACGCACAGGGTGCTGTCAAAGGCGGAAGGCGGGCTCCTGGGGATCGCGGCGTGTGCCGCGTGGAACCGGGTCATGTGGTTCTTAGGACCACTGGTGCATCAGAACTCGGGACTGTAACGCCGCGCCCGAGCTCGGGCGCCCTACGTGGCCTCGTGTTCACACATGCCTGTTGTGACCACCCCTGCAGTGCTGCTAGCCTGCCTTCGGTGCGCCGGCGCCACCCTACCCCGCCACTGGAGCAGCATGAGTTCCTCCTCGGCCGACCCTTCCCCTTCCGATCGCGTCTGGTCACGCGCCACACTGGCGATCGTGATCGTGGGCATCGTGCTCCGGATCGTCCAATGGCTGGCGAACCCGTCGCTGTGGTTGGACGAGCTAATGCTCGTCGAGAACCTGATCAACCGCAGCGTCGGCGAGCTCCTGATGGGCGCGCTCGACCGGAACCAGGTCGCTTCGTCCGGATACCTGCTCGCGGTGAGGGCGACGATCGCCCTCTTCGGAGACGGCGAGTTGTCCCTCCGGTTGGTGTCGGTCTCCGCCTCCGTCCTGGCGCTCGTCCTCTTCTGGCGGCTGGCCAGAGCACTCCTGTCACCGGGAGCGACCTTCGCGGCGACCACGGGCTTCGCTCTGAGCCCGATGCTCATCAGCCTGGGCTCCGCCGTGAAGCCATACAGCACGGACGTGCTGGCGACGGTGCTGATCCTGGTCGCCTTGAATGCGCTCTGGAGCATGGAGCGGCCGCTGCGCACTCGGGTCCTGATCGCGGCGGGAGCAGGCGCGGTCGGCTTCCTCTCGATCCCCTCCGTCCTGGTCGCGGTACCTGCGACTGCGGCGCTGCTCTATCGAGCATGGCAGACGGGCGGCTTGCGAGATGCCGACGACAGGGGGGCCACACTCGCACCGATCGTGGTCTGGGCCCTCGTAGCGGAGGCTGCCGCCCTGTGGGCGCGTGTGAGCCTACCTCCGGAGACACACGACTTCATGATCCGGTACTGGCGAACCCATGAAGCCTTCGCTCCACCCTTCTCCGAACACCCCATGTGGATGCTCCAGCGATGGGCCGACGCCATTCTGCCGGGCTTCCTCCTCCGCGAATACGTCGGAGCCCCCGGAGCTTTCGAGTCCGCCCTTCGCTCGATCATCGACTTCAGATGGTTGGTCGGCCTCCTCGTACTTCTCGCGCTTCCGTCCATGGCTCGGGCGCGTGGACCCGGCTGGGCGGCCGCCGTGGCTCTTCCGTTCGTCCTCGCGGTGATCTTCTCGAGGCTCTGGATCTACCCGATGGATCCCCGGACCGCGGTCTTCCTCCTGCCGTTGCTCCTGATCCTGGTCGGCGCTCTGACCATGCTCGTCGTGGGCACGCTGCCTCCCTCCCCCTGGCTCCGGCGGGCGATCCCCATGGTGGCGGGCCTGTTCTTCGTCACCGCGTTGGCCGCTCAGCCCCCGATCTATGTCGCCCAACCCGAACGGGAGGCGATCCGCGAGCTGTCGCTCCGGCGCCAGAGTGGCGAGCCGTTGGTGGCCTTCTCCTGGGCGGGGCCGGCCCTCGAGTACTACGGGCCGAGATTCGGGATCGGTGGCCCGCTCTCCTTCAACGATGCCGGCAGTCCAGAGGACCTCTCGGCTCTGCGTGCATCCATTCAGGGGCAACCGTCAGTCTGGGTGCTCTTCACTCTTCCGTACGAGCGGAGTCGTAGCTACCTGCTCTGCTATCTGGACGAGTTGGGAAGGGAAACGGAACGGTATGTGTTCGAGGGGGCCGCCCCCAGCTCGCCGGCATCGCTCCACCGCTATGACCTGAGTGACGAGGACCGCGTGGCGCGGGTGGCAGCCGACGACTTTCCGGACATCTATCAGGCGTTCCAGGGCGACTCGCCCAGATGCCGGATGCGGACGTGGTCGGTCGACGGAGGCTGACTTCCGCGGCGCTCGGCCCGCGAGACGATGCGCGTGGCCTGAGACCGGGGCTCACGCCCCGGTCCACGTGGTCACGAACTCGAAGCTCAGCAAGCACGAGAAGGAGGCCCCGACGTCGACGGCGTGGGCAGACCCGGAATCGCCGAGCGGGGGCGCCTGCACCGAGACCTGACGGAAGGCCATGTTCGCGTCGTAGCTGCCCCCATCCCATTCGATCGCGGAGAACTGCAGCCACGCATCGGCGACGTCGGACGCCGCGATCCCACTGAGGTGGAGGGACCTGCCCCCGAGGACGATGGGAGAGTCGTCTTCGCTGTAGGGCAACGCCCCGCCTTCGGCGGGGAAGCCATTGGTCTCCTCGGTCGCGTACTTGCCGAGCGGCGCCGTCACCGTGACCCGCCAGGAGAACTCACCGGGGTTGCCCGGCGTGCTCTCGCAGTCCCCGGGCACATAGATGTTCGTGAGCTCGATGTCGAGGTCGTATGCCGACGGCTCCGTCGGCGAGTCCCCTCCGCACGCCGTGGCGGCAGCCAGGAGGAGGACGGCTGCTAGTCTGACAATGGTGCGCACGGATCGGCTCCTTATTGGATTCGGACATCCACCTCTACGACCCAGGAGGCGCAGAAGACGCCCTTCGACCCTCACCGAGTCCGAGGTGGCGATCGTCTACGCAATCGCGATACGTCGGATGACGGATTGTCCGCATCGTATCGGCGGGACCACCCTTCCCGAGACCCCGCGCCTTGCGGCGCGCCCCGACCTTCGGAAGGGAGACCGACATGTTGCGAACCACCTGCGCGATCGTCCTGGTCCTCACCGTCTTCGCATCGACCGCCGCTGCGCAATCCGACCGAGGCAGATTCGGCTTCGGCGTGCGCCTCAACCCCATTGCCATCGCCGATATCGACATCGACGCCAGTGTGCTCCCGATCGGCCTCGGCAACTTCACCGTCCCGATCCTCCTCGGCGAACGCGCGAGGGTCGAGCCCGAGCTGGGGATCCTGCGGGGCAGCTCCGACATCTCCGGCTCCGGCTTCAGCGGCAGCTCGACCGTGACGATCCTGCGCTACGGTGCGGCCCTGCACTACTTCCTCGCCGAGGCCGATGACTTCCGGCCTTACGTCGGAGCCCAGTTCGGATTCATCCGCCAGACCTCGAAGGACGAGAGCAGTGGCTCACCGACCTACGAGACCAAGCGAACCGACAACTACCTCGGGATCGTATTCGGAGGTGAATACTGGTTCGCCTCGCGCTTCAGCCTCGGCGCGGAAGTGCAGCTCAACCGAGTGGGGATGGGAGACGAGGAGGTGACACCGTCCCCCGGGCCGGGCCCCTCACCCAGCGTCGACTCCTCCTACATCTCGAACAACGGAGTGATCTCGGTGCGGTTCTACCTCTGATCCGCCCTGGGGGAGGCATCGCGTGCCCCACGCACATGTGGTTGTTCCGTGGACGCGGCCCACGACGGCGACGAGTCCTTCAGAGCCGCTTCGCGGCCGCTACAAGATCTGCTTCCCCAGCGCCGAGAGCAGCAGCTCCGTACCGAGCTCGGCGGTCGCGTTGCGGACGTCCAGGATCGGGTTGACCTCCACCAGGTCGATGCTGACCAGCCGCTTCGACTCCGCGACCATCTCGAGGCACAGGTGGGCCTCACGATACGTCAGCCCTCCCTTCTTCGGGGTGCCCACGCCCGAGGCGATTGAAGGGTCGACCACGTCGATGTCGAAGCTCACATGGATCCCGGCCGTCCCTCGCGAGGCAGCCTCGATGGCCTCTTCGGTCACCCTCGACGCGCCGCGTCGGTCGATGTCCTGCATGGTGAAGACGTGCACGCCGCTCTCGGCCACGAGCTTCTTCTCCCGTGCGTCGAGGTCCCGCACTCCGATCAGGGATACGTTCTCGGGCCGCACCTTGCCTCGGATCCCACCAACTGAGGCGAGGCGCTCGTCGCCCATGCCGAGGAGGTGTGCGAGCGACATCCCGTGTACGTTGCCGCTGTCCGTCGAAGCCGGGGTGTTCATGTCACCGTGGGCATCGAACCAGAGCAGCCCGAGCCGGTCCCCGCTCTCCTCGAACCGGCGTGCTGCGCCGGCGACCGAACCCATGGCCAGGGAGTGATCGCCCCCGATCGATACCGGTA
>JASFUR010000019.1:0-15708 GCA_050050215.1 Gemmatimonadota bacterium | reverse complement strand
TCCCGAAGATGAACACCCAGTTCAGGAAGGCGTTCAACAGGTTGGCGGCGGCCACGGAGATCACGATCGCCCGAAGCCGTCCCATGGCCTGCAGGCTCTGGCGCAGCACGACGAACACGTAGAACGGAAGCACCGCGGGCAGGAGCCCGTGCACGTAGCGGGCGGCGATGGGGACGACCTCCGGCGGCTGGCGCAGCAGCGCCAGAACCGTCCCCGCCGGCGCCAGGAACGCCATGGATACGACGCTCAGCCCCACGCCGAGCACGATGCCGCGCTGCACCCCGCGGGCCACCCCCACCGCATCGTCCGCGCCGACGGACTGGGAGATCACGGGGTCGAGCGAGAACAGGATCCCCATTCCCACCACGGAGACGCCGAAGAAGTACAGGTGCCCGATCGCGACGGCGGCGAGGTCGACTGGGCCCACGCGGCCGACCATGACGGTGTCGACGAGCCCCATCGTCATGAGGCCTACCTGGGCCAGCACGACGGGCAGCGCAAGTCGGGCGAGCGCCGCCAGGTCCTCCGACGTCGGACGATACTGTCCGACCGGGACCCGCTTCGTCTCCAGCAGCGTTGGCTCCACACGACCTCCCTCTCCGATGCGAGGCTGCTCGGAGCACCGGTCAGGTGCCCGGACCGGCCTCCGGTCCCCCTTCCCCACGTGCCTGTCCCGGATCCTCGATGCGATCCGGTCCTTCGCTCCCGTCCTCCCGGTCTGCCCGGATCTCTCGCAGGAGCGCCTCCTCGTCGTCCTCGGGAGGATGGATCTCGGGCACTTGGCCTTCGCGAACCACGAAGAGGCTCACCAGCGTTCCGGGGTAGCCCACCAGGAACGACAAGACCCGCCCCTTCCTGGCGCCCTTCCTCCTCAGATCGACGTAGAGCACGTTCGCGAACGTCCACACGATCGCGCCGATGACCGCTTCGAGGAAGAAGCCCATCGCCTCGACGCCGGCAGGCGCCCCGCTACCTGCTCAGATCGACGTAGAAGGCCGAGATCGCCGAGAAGAGCCCGTCGGGGGCCTCCACGAACGGGAAATGACCGCTCTCGACCACGACGAGACGGCCCAGGGGGATCTCCCTCGCCAACTCCTGCGACATCGCGAGCGGCGTCGGGTCGTAGCGTCCGTGGAGTACCAGGGTCGGCGCCCGGACCTCTCCGAGCCGGTCCCAGAGGTCCATGTCGCCCATGCTCTCGTCCAGGAGCCGTCCCACCTCGGATCCGTTCTTGGCCGTGCTCTCCGCCAAGTCGAGGTCGATCTCCTCGATACGGGTTCGGTCCCTGAGCGTCTGCCGGAACATGATCCGGTAGACCTGGCTCACCGTCGCCGGGTCGCGCGCTGCGAACCCCTCGCCGGAGGTCAGCTCCGCGAGCTCGGTCGAGTCCTCCTCCGTGCGACGTGCAGACTGTCGCTGCTCGAGCTGCTCACGGTAGCGCGAGCCCGGCTCGGCCGGGTTCATGAGGATGAGCGTCCCGAGACGCTCCGAGTGGGCCAGGGCGTACTCCAACGCGATGAGCGCTCCGAAGGAGTGACCGAGAACGTCGACGCGCTCGTAGCCCAACGCCTCCCGCAAGGCGTCGATGTCCTCGACGAAGGCGTCCATGTTGATCGTCTCCGGCGTGAGCTCCGCCGTCGACCGCCCCGTCCCCCGCTGATCGTAGTAGATCAGCGTGTTGCTCCGCGCCAGGACGTTCAAGCCCGGCTGCAGGTAGGAGTGGTCCAGCCCGGGTCCACCGTGGACGACGATCATGGGGTCACCGTCTCCAATGACCTCGTAATAGAGGCGGGCGTCGTCGAGGCTCAGCAGCCCCTGACGGGCCCGCTGACCCTGCGCCGGAGCCGCTCCGATCGCCAGAAAGACCGCCAGACCGACGAGCAGGCGCGAGATCGTGCGTGCTTGAGACTCCACCCTCAACCTTCCAAGTCGATGGTCATGACCTGAGCGAGGCGTTCCACCTCGACGACCTTCATCCATGCGCGCATCGCCCAGGCTCCCATGGCAGCAAAGGCGATGCCAACCACCACGGCCGTGGCGCCTCCTCCACCGGCGATCACCCGCAGCCCGCGCCAGGCGAGCACGTAGAGGGCGAACAGCGGCGGAACGACGCTACCGACCATCGCCCAGGACATCCAGGCCCGGTGCGGCCGGTCGAACGCGCGTTGCGAGATCCGAAGCCCGTAGGCGAGCATCGTGACGGCCGCCCCGAGGGCTCCCAACGAGATCACCGGTGCATGGAAGCCGTCGCCGAGGAACTGCTCGGCGATCCCCACGAGAAAGAGCACCGCCAGGGGCACGAAGCCCCGTCCCAGCCGCGCCGCCACGAGATCCTGCACGGCCGTGGCCACAACCTGGCGCGCGCTCTTCTGCGGTCCGTCCATGGACGGTCGTTCCGTGCGGAGATGGGAGTCGAGCCGCAAGGTGACGGAGACGCGTGCGGGGCGCGAGGGGGGTCAGCCCCCCTGCGCCCCGACGGGTACCGGCTCGGGTTCGACGTTCGGCCGGGAAGGCCGCGGCTCCCGCTCGGACTCCGTCGTGGAGCCCGTCGGAACCCCTCCCTCCCGGGACTCCGCGTCGTCCGTTCTCGCGAAGTGCTTCTTGAAGAAGTGCTCGAAGTCGTCGACCAGCGAGTACATCACCGGGACGAGTACGAGTGTGAGGAACGTCGCGAAGAGGATCCCCGCGATGATGGCGACCGCCATCGGACCCCACCACGCCGCCTGCTCGCCGCCCCAATAGAGCTCGGGCTGCAGGGAGGTGTAGAGCCCGAAGAAGTCGAAGTTCAGACCAACCGCGAGTGGCACCATGCCGAGCGCGGTCGTGAGCGCGGTCAGGACCACGGGGCGGAAGCGCGTCTTGCCCCCCTGCACCAGCGCCTCACGGCGGTGCATGCCGTCGCGGTCGCGCAGGATATCGATGTAGTCGATGAGGATGATCGCGTTGTTCACCACGATTCCCGCCAGCGAGATGATGCCGACGCCCGTGTTGATGATGCCGAAGGGCATCCGGAAGATCGTCAGCCCGATCAGCACGCCCATCGTCGACATCATGACCGACGTGAGGATGATCACCGGCTTGACCACCGAGTTGAACTGGCTGATCAGGATGAATCCGATCAGCATCAGAGCCGTGAGGAAAGCGCCCGTGAGGAACTGGGTGGCTTCCTGCTGCTCCTGCGACTGACCGGTGTACACCAGCGTATAGCCGGGCGGGAGTTGGTCCGTGAAGTCCGCTAGGGTCTCCTGCACATCGGCGAGCACGGCGTTGTTCTGAAGCCCAGCCGCGACGTCGGACGTGATCGTCACCATCCGCTTGCGGTCCTTGCGCCGGATCGTCCCGGCGCCGGGCTCGACGCTCCAGTCGGCCACGGAGACCAGCGGAACCTGAATGCCCTCGGACATGACGGTCAGCTCGCGCAGCCCCTCCAGCTCCTGCCGGTAGGGCTCGGACAACCTCACGACGATGTCGTACTCGTCGTTGCCGGTCCGGTACTTCGCCGCCTCCACGCCGTTGATGGCGGCGCGGATCATGTTGCCGACCTGTGCCGTGTTCAGGTCGTAGAGCGCGGCCTTCTCACGGTCGACGCGGACAGCGAGCTCGGGACGTGCCTGGTCCATGTCGCTCTCGAGGCCCACGAGCTCCGGGTAGACCGGAGCGGACTCGAGGATGTCCAGCACCTCGTCGGACAGCGACCGCAGGACGGCCGGGTCCTCGCCCGCGATCTCGATGCTGACCGGGTCACCCTGTGGCGGTCCCTCGGTCACCTGGTCGACCGAGACCGTCGCGCCGGCGATGTCGTGGCCGATGTTGGCCTGCATCTCCGCGAGCGTCTCGAACACGTCCCGCTCACGGTCCGGAAAATCGATCATCGCGATCGTCACCCGGCCCATCTCGGGGCCGCTGGGGCCGCCCTCGGCCATGGGGTTGCCGCCCCCACCGGTCCCGCCGGTGTTCGCAACGACCGATTTCCAGTCCTGCCGTCCGCCTATGTCCTGGAGCTCACGCTCCACGCGCTGGACGACGGAGTCCGTCACGGACGCGCGGGTGCCCACGGGGGTCTCCACGTCCACCAGCAGCTGCTGCGGCGGCATTCCCTCGGGGAAGTACTCGAGGCCCTGGCCGAACTGACGGAACACGAGCCCGGCCAACACGAAGGCGACGAGCGTACCCGCGAGCATCACGGCCCGGTGAGCCAAGGCCCAGCGGAGCTGCCGCTCGTACATGTCGATGATCCAGGGAAGGATCGAAACCTGGAATCGCCGCGCCGCGCCTTCCAGCACGAAGTGGTACAGCGCCCAGAGAACGCCGGCGGTGCCGGCGAGGAGCACCGCGGTCAGCCAGTTGGCTCCCGCCACAGCCACGAAGGCGACGACCGCGGCCCCGATCAGCGTCCACCGCATGGCGGGCCGCAGCGGCTTCGACGGGGTCCCGTCGAGCTTCATGTACATCCCGCAGAGCGTCGGCACGATGACGAGCGCCACGAACAGCGAGCTCGTCAGCGTCACGATGAGCGTCTCGGGCAGATACCCCATGAACTCACCGACCTCGCCGGGCCAGAACAGCAGCGGCGCGAAGGCGGCAAGCGTCGTGGCCGTCGCCGCGATGATCGGAAGCGCCACCTCCCCGGTCGCCTTCTTGGCCGCTTCCTTCCGGTCCCAGCCCTCCTCGAGGTACCGGTAGATGTTCTCCGTGACGACGATCGCGTTGTCGACCAGCATCCCCAGCGCCAGGATCAGGCTGAAGAGCACGATCATGTTCATCGTCGTCCCCATGAGGTTCAGGACGATGAACGACAGGAACATCGAGGCCGGAATCGAGATCGCGACGAACGTCGACGTCCCGAGGCCCAGGAAGAAGAGCAGAACCCCGACGATCAGGATCAGCCCGCTGACGATGTTGTTCTCCAGGCTCGAGACCATGATCTTGGTCTGGTACGACATGTCTCCCGTGATGACCACGTCGGTCGTCGGCGGGAAGAGCGGACGCATCTCGTCGATGGCCGCCTGCACCTGGTCGGCCGTGCTGATGATGTTTTCACCGGAGCGCTTGACGACGTTCAGCGTGACGGTCGCGTTGCCGTCCATGCGGGCGAACGTCTCCCGCTCGGCGAAGCCGAAGTCGACGTCCGCCACGTCGCGCACGTAGATCGGCCTGCCGTCCTCGACGCTGACAACGAGGTCCTCGATCATCGTCGGGTCCTCGAACTCGCCGTCCACGCGCACGAGATACTTCGTGTCGCCGACGTCGATCGAGCCGCCCGGGATGTTCACGTTCTCCTGCTGGATCGTCGAGATCACGTCCTCGAGCGACAGCCCGTAGAACTGCAGCCGCGACAGGTCGACGTCGACCTTCACCTCGCGCTCGAGGCCACCGATGACGTCGGCGCGCAGGACGGCCGGGATCGTCTCGAGCCGATCCTGAAGCTCCTCGGCCAGATCCTTCAAGCGAACGAGCCCGTACTCCCCGGACAGGTTCACCTGCATGATCGGGACTTCGGAGAAGTTGAACTCCACGATCATCGGCTCCTCGGCATCCGCCGGGAGATCCGGTTTCGAGAGATCCACCTTCTCACGCACCGACTGCAGCGCGTCCTCGAGGTCCATTCCCGCGTCGAACTCGGCAGTGATGCTCGAGTAGCCCTCGACCGAGGTCGACCGGAGCTCCTCGATGTCGCTGATGGTGGACAGGTCCTCCTCCAGGACCCGGGTCACCTGGCTCTCCACGTCCGCCGGCGAGACGCCCGGATAGATCGTGTTGATCGCGATCATCGGGATCGCCATCTCCGGGAACGACTCCTTCGGAGTGGCTCGATACGCCAGCGCGCCCATCACGGTGATGATCGCGAGCAGGACCAGAATCGAGGTCCTGTGGTCCACCGCGAAGCTGGTCGCGCGGAACTCCGTGAACTTCTGGTTCTCCCCCATGCTCATCCCCCCCTCACGATCCGCCGTCGACGACGTTGATGCGATCACCATCCGCGACCGAGCGATTCCCGACCACGATCAGTTGCTCGCCCGGCTCCACACCCTGCTCGATCACGACCCGATTGCGCCGCGTCGGCCCGAGGGTCACGGGGCGAACCTCGGCGACCTGGACCCCGTCGCGCTCCGTGGCCACGAAGACCACGTAGCCGTCCTCGACCCTCACCAGCGCGTCCTGCGGCACGACGACGACGTTCGACACGGACCGCCGTGTCACGGCCATGTTCGCGACCATCTGAGGCTTGATGAGCCCGTTCCGGTTCGGGAGCTCCACCTCGATGGGGAACGTCCGGTTCTGCGGATCCACCGTCGAGCCGACGTAGCGCACGATCGCCGTGTAGGCCTCGTTGCCGAGGGCGTCGAAGGCCAGGATCGCCTCGTCACCGACGTGCACGTCGGGCGCATACCGCTCCGGAACGCCCGCGAAGACCTTGATCGGGTCGAGATCCACGAGCCTGCCAACGGCCTGACCCGGGCTGACCATGGCGCCCACGTCCACGTTCCGCTGATCGAAGATCCCCGCGAACGGGGCCCTGATCACGGTCCGTGCGAGGTGTTCCTCGAGCCCCTCGAGCGAGGCCGCAGCCTGCTCGGACGCGTAGCGAGCCTCCAGATATGCGATCTCCGAGCCGACGCGGTCCTCCTCCCAGAGGCGCCTGCGGCGGTCCCAGGTCTGCGAGGCGAGGTCGGCCGACGCGCGGGCCTGGTCGACCTGCGCGGACAGAACGCTGTCGTCGATCTTGGCGATCGGTTGACCCTCGTCGACGCGGTCTCCCCGGTCGACGAAGAACTCACGGATCACCCCGCCCTCCTGGGCAGCGACCATGATGTCCTGATTGGCCATCGCGACCGACGTGAGCCTGATGTCTTCCACGAAGTCCTGGGCCTGAAGCGGTACCACCTCGACGTTGATGACGCGCACGTATCCCTCGGACGCGGCCATGTCGTCGGCGCTGTCCGCCTCCGCCGAGCCGCACGCCGCCGTGGCGGTCGCCGCCATGACCACGAGTCCCCACTCCCTCATCCGCCGCATATCGTCAATCCCCCTTGAAATCGTCCTCGAGACCTACGGTCCTGCTCCGGGGCCGTCCGCCCCGTCCCGCCTACTGCCCCGCCAGCTCCGGGACGACGTCCACGAGCGGGACGCGCCCGGTCGCCTGGTCGAGCTGCGCGCGTGCGACCAGGTAGTCGTAGACCGCCTGCGCGTAGTTGAACTCGCTCTGTCGGAGCGCGACCTCGGAGTCGGTCAGCTCGAGCTGGCTACCCAGGCCTTCGCGGTACTGGGCGCTCGCGATCTCGAACCCACGCTGCGCCTGGCTCACCGCGAGCCGTTGCGCCTGAGCTCTGTTCAGCGACTCGTCGACCGTCTCCATGAGGGTCCGGACCTGACTCATGGCCAGGTCGGACGTCTGCTCGGTCTGGGCCTCCGCCTGGAGCAGCGCCGCTCGCTTCTGGTCGATGCGGGCGTCCCTGCGGAAGCCCTGGAAGATCGGCACGCTGACGCGCACGCCCACGATGCGGGAATACGCGCGAACGCCGTTGCCGGTCGCGAAGAAGCTCGGGGCGCCGTTGTTCTGGGCCGTGATGATGTAGTTGCCGAAGAGCGTCACTTCGGGCAGGTACTGGGCCTGCTCCACCCTCATCTCGGCGTGTCGGAGCTCCTCGTTGAGCTCGAGCTGGCGCAGGTCGGAGCGGGCGCTCGCCGCCGCGGTCAGCGCATCGCCGACCGCCTGGCCGTCCGCCGCCTCGAACCCCATGAAGCCGAGGATCTCGCGGTTGTCGGCGCTGTTGGCGCCGAGGTCCTCGAGGTCGATCTCGGCGAGGTTCCCCCTCACCCGGAGCGACTCGCGGTCGTCGAGGTCGGCCTGGATCGCGAGCTGCCTGCGAGCCTGGAGGACGGCGTTCTGCGCACGGCGGAGATTCGGCTCGAGGTTCGCCACCTCGACCTGCAACCGCAGAACGTCATAGTCCGACGCGAGCCCCGCCTGGTTGAGCGCGGTCGTCTCCTTGAGAGACTCGCGCACGCGCTCCAGCGAGTTCTCGGTGAGCCGGACCTGCTCCTGGGCGAGCAGGAGCTGGTAGTAGGAGGCCCGTATCTGCGTGACCACCGACTGCTCCTGCCCCCGGACGACCTCGGTCTGATAGCTCTCGAACCGGCCCGCCGTGCTCACGCCGATGAACGCCGTCGCGCGGAAGAGCGGCTGCTCGAGAGAGAGCGTCGAGTTCCAGTTGTTGTCGGCGCCGAACTGCACGCTGATGTAGTCGTCCGGCCCCGCGGTCTGATCGAAGATCACCGCCGGCAGGAACTGGACGTTCGGCGAGATGTTGCGCTGGAACGAGGCATTCAGGTCGATGGATGGATAGACGCTGCTCCACGCCTCCGAGACCTGCTCGCGCGCCTCCTCCAGACCGTATCGGGCCGCGGCCAGGTCGCGGTTCGAGTCCAGCGCGGACCGGGCGAGCGTCTCGAGTCCCAACGGGCTCGCCGCGACCTGTGCGGCGGCCGCACCGGGACGGACGGCGACGACCATCGCCACCGCGGCCCAGAGCACCATCGTCCCCATGACGCGCCCAGCGCGTCGTCCATCCCTCGGCATCATCCCTCTCCCCCTCATATTCCGTTTTCGGCCGCGGCGCCGGTCGGCACCTCGGCGGTAGCATCTGAATCGTCGAGATCGGCCGGTCGCTCTCGGAACTCGTCCGTCAGCAGACCGCCGAAGAGCCGCAGGCTCGATTCCTCGACGAGCCTACGAAAACCCACCTCGTCGGTGTTCAATCGGCCCTGCTGATAGAGCTGCACGAGACCATGCGCGTGCGCCCAAACCGTGAGACCGACCTCGTCGGGCACTGCCTCTTTCAAGACACCGGCCCGCATGCATTCGCTCACGCGGTCGTTCCAGAACTGCCCGACCGCACATCCCATGGCCTGGATGTCCTCCGGTATCTCGTCCATCCCGAGCCGTTCCGGCCCCGAGAACATGATCGCGTACCAGCGCGGATGCTCCAGGGCGAAGTCCACGTACCCCTGCCCGGCGCGCTCGAAGCGTTCGCGGGGCGTCGCCCCTTCGAGTCCTCTGCGCAGATAGTCCAGGAAGACCCGGTGCGCCTGGCGCATCAGATCCGCCAACACGGCCTCCCGGCCGTCGTAGTACCGGTACAGAGCCGGCGCCGTGACCCCGACCTCCTTTGCGAGCTTGCGCATCGACAGGCCGCGGAGCCCCTCGGCGAGGTACAGGTCGCAGGCGCAGGCGAGAATTGCCTCTCGTTGATCTTGCATGTGAACAGTGTAAACCAGACGCAGAATTAGCTCAATAGTTTCGCGTCCTCATTAGGGAACGTCGTTTAGTTCCCGATGGTGCGATCGGGTCGCACCCGATGGTGCGAGAAGGGGCTGGGGTGTGCGGACTCCCAGCGATGGTCCATCGCCGTCGTCCGCGCTACCGGACCGGTGCGACCCGCGAGAGCCGGAGCGTCGAGAAGGTGATCACACCGGCGCCCACCCACGTCCAGGCGTCGGGTACCTCGCTGAACAGCAGCCACCCCCAGCCCGCCGCGAAGACGATCTGCAGGTAGCCGACGGCGGAGGCCCGCCCCGCCCTCTCCAGACGGAAGGCCCACGTGATCCAGAGCTGACCGAGATGGGTCGCGACTCCGACCCCGAGCACCACCAGAACCTCGAATAGGCTGGGCGGCGTGAAGCCCGATGCGGCGACGGGGGCACCGAGCAGGACCGTGATGGACGAGAAGTAGAAGACGACCAGGAGCGGCGGATCGTTGCGGATGCTCCGGATAGTGACGTACGCGGCCGACGCGAAGAACGCGGAGATGAGCCCCAGGAGCACCGCAGTCGTGTCGAGCGCCCTGTCCGCGCCGAAGAGGAAGCTCGGTCGAGCCACCACGACGACAGCCAGCAGACTGAGCAGCACCCATCCCACTTCCGGCAGCCCCATGTGCTCACGCAGCACCACGGCCGCCACGAGCGAGGTCAGCACCGGGTTGGTGAAATAGATGACCGTCGCGTCCGCCAGCGGCAGGTGGATGACCGAGTAGAAGTAGCACGAGAGGGCGATGAATCCGAACAGCGCGCGCAGCACCACGCGCCTCGTCTCGGTGGGGACGAACGAGTGGCCCTGACGGTACACGGCGAGCCCCGACAGCACGGCGACGACGAGCGAGCGACCCGTCACGATCTCGAACAGAGGCAGCGTCTCGCCGGCGAGCTTGAGCAGCGCCGACATGACGGAAAAGGAGAGCGCCCCGCCGGCCATGAGCCGGAGTCCCCTGGGGATCCCGAGAAGGGCTTGTCTCACCGGGTAGCGCGGCGGGCGTGGATCTCGATCAGAGGACCTGGCCCAGGTACACGTCCAGTCGGAAGTCACGCGGTCCCTGGAGCTGCCACGCCCCGTCGATGCGCAGGATCCCGTCGATGACCGCGAGCCCGGCCCCGGCGGAGTACAGCACGTTCTCGGTGATGCGGATGTCGCGGGCGCCCGCCCATCCCACGTCCGAGAAGACGAGGATCTGCCCGAACGAATACCGCCGGGACACCTCCGCGCGCCCCCTCCAGAAGCTGTCGCCCCCTACGGCGAGCGGTCCGTATCCGCGCAGGCTCAGAGGTCCGCCCACGTACCACAGCCGCTGCACGGGCGGGGACCCGTGTACCGTGCCGGCTGCGACTTCGAGGGTGAAGCCCAGCCGCCGCGTGAGCATGAGCGTCGCGTCCACGCCGGCGCTCAGCCGCTGGTAATCGAAGTCACCGTACCCGAGCTCGATCGACGAAAGAAAGCCGCCCCGCGTGCGAGTCGGATCCGTCCCCGAGCGTCCCGCGACGTCCAGCGCCGCCCCGACGACCCAGCCCTCGTCGATGACGAAGTTCGGCCGGAACACGCGGTCGTCGTCCCACAGGCGCGGCAGCTGGACGTCGGTCTCCTTCTCGACCGGCTCCTGGTACTCGGCGAACGCGCGCAGCCTGTAGACCCGGGGGCGAGCGGACGGAGGCGTGAGCTCCACGGAAGCTCCCGAGCGCCGGTAGTAGTCACCGTAGTCCCGACCCCACAGCAGCGCGGTCAGGGAGTTGGCCGGACCCAGGGGCCGCGGCTGGCCCTCCATGGCCGCGAGCTCGTGGTATCCGCTCACCATGACGCGGCGCGCGACGGTCTCGCGCGCGATCTCGAGTCGCCCGTTCGGATGGAGGTCACCGAGACCGAAGCGGCCCGTCGCCGTCACGGACACGGGGCCGAGCGGCGTGGACGGCCGCAGCTGGGCGCGAACGCCGAGGGAGAACGCCTCCACGCGGTTGTAGCGGACCAGGTCCGGGCGCTGGGGGCCGACGCGCAACGTCCACGGGATGCCCGTGAGCTGGGGCGCCGAGGGAGCCGGCGTGAACGCGGTCCGCACGTCGGCTGCGGGGCCGACCTGCACGAGCGAGACCTGGAGAGCGGCGAGCACCGCCAGACCGCCGGTCAGCGGCACGGTCGCGCGCGCTCTGTTAGCTTCTCCGTCCGCACCACGAATCACCTGCTTCCATTCGATGGGTCTACCGCCAGAAAGCTACTGCCACGTCGCCCGGGGGCACGAGTACCACGGTCCGTACCATGATCGCGAGTACGGCTTCCCCCTCGCTGACGACGATGGGCTCTTCGAGCGACTGGTGCTCGAGATCAACCAGGCCGGCCTGAGCTGGCTGACCATCCTGAAGAAGCGCGAGGGATTCAGGAAGGCCTATGACGACTTCCGGGTGAAGCGCATCGCCTCGTACGGGGAGCCCGACCGCAATCGCCTCCTCGCCGACCCCGGCATCATTCGCAACCGACTGAAGATCGATGCGGCCATCCACAACGCGAAGCGCATCCTGGAGCTGCGCCAGAGCCACGGCTCGTTCGCCGCGTGGCTCGACGCCCACCACCCGCGGACGAAGGCGGAGTGGGTCAAGCTCTTCAAGGAGACGTTCCGGTTCACGGGCGGCGAGATCACCGGCGAGTTCCTCATGAGCACGGGATACCTTCCGGGTGCACACCACCCCGACTGCCCCGTCTTCGCCCAGGTCCAGAGCGCCTCTCCTCCGTGGCTGCGATGAGCTTCCTGCCCCGGGAATTCCGCCCCGCCCGTTGGGCACCAGGCCCGCACCTGCAGACGCTCGGCGCGCGGGTCCTCAGGCCCTCGGAAAACCCCTTCGTGCGGAGTGAGCGGCTGCCGACCCCGGACGACGACTTCCTGGACCTCGAGTGGACGGCCGAGCCCACGCCGGGCGCGCCCATCGTGCTCGTGCTGCACGGGCTCGAGGGATCCGCGCAACGCCGCTACATGCGCAACGTCTGCCGCGAGCTGGTTCAAGCCGGCGTCTGGGCCGTCGCCATGAACTTCCGCGGCTGCAGTGGCGAGCCGAACCGGAAACCGCACTACTACCACTCCGGCAAGACGGACGACCCGGACTTCGTGCTCCGCACGCTCCGCGAGCGTTATCCTGAACGTCGTTTCGGAGCGCTCGGGTTCTCGCTGGGCGGCAACGTCCTCCTCAAGCTGCTCGGGGAGCGGGCGGACGGCGGAAGGGGCCTGGTGGATGCCGCCGTGGTCGTGTCGGTACCCTACGACCTGGCGGCGGGGTGCGCGCTCCTCGAACGCACCCGCATGGGACGCTTCTACGCCTCGTATTTCCTGCGCTCTCTCCAGTCCAAGCTCCACCTCAAGGCCCGCGTGCTTCGCGAGTTGCTGAACCTGGACGCCGCCCTCGACGCCCGGACCATCCGGGAGTTCGACGACCGCGTCACGGCGCCGCTGCACGGGTTCGAGAGCGCGGCCCACTACTACGAGGTCTCCAGCAGCGTGTCCTATCTGGAGGGCGTCGGTGTGCCGACGCTCCTCCTCCACGCGGCCGACGATCCCTTCCTTCCCGCAGACCACATCCCCCATCGGGAGACCGAGGCGAACGCACTGATCCATCTCGCGCTCCAGCCCCTCGGGGGACACGTGGGCTTCCTGGAGGGCTCGCCCCGAAGACCGTCGTTCTGGGCCGAGGAGGAGGGTGCGCGCTTCCTGGCCGAGGCGCTCGGAGCACGGCCCGGCGGAAGCAGCCGGATCGGTGCCGAGAGCGCCCGAGACAGAAGGCTTTGAGCCCTTCCCCGCCCACCCCCGGAGTTCCTTGACGATGCTCCGGCGATCGTCTAGGGTTGTCGCCGTGCAGGGGGGCGTCCGTCACCGGTAGCACGCCCGTCCCGCGCCTGGAGCCTGGATGAGATCCGGGTTTTTTTTTGCCCTCCTCGCACGTGCTTGTGACGCAGGTCGCGACGAGGGTGCGCCCCGAACAGCACCACGAAGGAGCAGGAAACATGCGGACCACCGGAACGGTGAAGTGGTTCAACGATGCAAAAGGCTTCGGATTCATCTCGCCCGAGGGCGAGGACCGCGATTGCTTCGTGCACTACTCCGCCATCCAGGCCGAGGGGTTCAGGACCCTGGCCGAGGGCGACCGCGTCGAGTTCGACATCATCGACGGGCCCAAGGGGCCGGCCGCCGAGAACGTCCAGCGCATGGAGGCCTGAGGGCCCCGGCAGGGCGCGCCCGATAGCGCGAACAGGTCGAAAACCGAGCCGCCCTGGAGCTTCCGAGCTCCGGGGCGGCTTCTTCATGTGTGCTGGACGCGGCCGTCCGTCGGGTCAGCCGGTCGCGTGGGCCTTGAAGAAGGCCTTCCCGTGCCAGGTCTCCGAGGCGGGACGCTCGAGACCGCCTTCCCTGAGCTCTCTCAAGGTCGTCAGCGTCGTGTCGACGACCATGACGTCGGGGCCGATGCCTCCCTCCTCGACCATCCTCCGGAAGTCGGCTCGCGACACCGTGTGGACGCGGTCGCCCTCGAGATACCAGATGGGTGCGTGGTCGAGGAGACCCACGCCGAGCTCGGCACCCAGCGCCCGAAGTCGGTTCACCAGCGCGTCGATCGAGCAGCCCGAAGGGGCCTCCGCATCGACATCGACACCGACGAGCAGGAAGCGGCGTGACCGCAGCTCACGTCCAGAGCGCAGCGCAGCGCCGTGCGCGCTCCAATCGGCCAGGAACGCGTCGACCGCCTCCACGAATGCGTCGGCCTCGTGGTCCTCGAGGTCACGCGTGGCGGGGAAGACCCACAGCCTCCCGTGATCGGGAAGCGCGTCGAATGCTACTCTCGGCATCTCACTCTCCTACCACCAGGGGCCGGCCCGCAGCCTCCGGCTCGGGTTCGGGCGGCGGCGCCTTGTCCAACAAGATGGCTACCCACCGCAGGTCGGGTGTGTTCTCCAGCCAGATCTTGACGACCACCGTGAGAGGCACCGAGAGCAACGCACCCAGCGGACCCCACAGCCATCCCCAGAACATCAGGGAGAGGATCACGACCAACGTCGAGAGTCCGAGCCGGCGGCCCATGAGGCTCGGCTCCAGGATGTTTCCGAAGAGTGTGTTCACCACCACGTAGCCGAGCACCACGAGCAATGCGTGCCCCACCGTACCCACGAGGATGATGCTGAGCAGAAGCGCCGGGAGCGCCGCGATGATCGAGCCGACCGTGGGAATGTAGTTCAGGACGAACGCCACCAGCCCGAGCAGGACCGGGAAGTCGAGACCGAGGACCGCGGTCCAGGCACCGATCACGACGCCCGTGGCGAGCGAGATGACCGTCTTGATGCCCAGATACGTCTGCACCTCGACCACGACCTTCGTGAGCCGCCCGCTCGCGCCGTCGCCCGTGATCGCCCGGAACTTGTCCGGGAAGACCATCGCCTCGCCGAGCATGAACGCCATGATCAGGAAGACGAGGAACGTCGTGCCGAGGAACTGCGCCGCACGGCCCACGACACCGCGTGCGAAGTCCACGACGGCGCCAGGATCGATGAGGTCGGTGTTGACGTAAGTGGACACCGAGATGCCGGAGCGAGCCTCCACGGCCGACACGGCCGATCCATAGAGCTCGTCGAGCTCACGGGCATACACGCCGAGACGGGACTGGAAGGCGGACACCGACTGGCTGGCCACGAGGATGATGAGCCCCACCACCGCGATGTCGAGCAAGACCGTCAGGAGCACGGCGAGTCCCGAAGGGACCCTCCTGCGGCGGAGGAAGATCATCACGGGAAGGCTCAACACGGCCAGGAAGAGTGCCAGTGCGGCCGGGAGCAGGATCGGCGAGGCGAAGCGCAGGCCGTAGACCACGATGAACAGGCAGGCCAGGACGAAGAGCAGCCTGGCGCCCGGGTGTTCCTCGTAGCGGTCGAAGATCATGCGTGCTGGTGGCGTCTCTCGATGTGTCGGGGCCGAACAGTACCTTCAAGCGGGTACAGGGGCCATAGCTTCGCGCTCGACAAATGACTGATCAAACACCCACGGATCCGATCGCGATCCCCGAAGACGACGACGCGCTCCTCGCGGAGTGCCGGATGGAGACGTTCCGCTCGGGAGGCCCGGGTGGGCAGCACCAGAACACCACCGAGAGCGGGGTCAGGCTGGTCCACCTCCCCTCGGGCATCCGCGCCAGCGCTCGCGACGAGCGGAGCCAGCACCGGAATCGGGCCCTCGCTCTCGCCCGACTACGCGAGAAGCTGGAGGAGCACAACCGCACGGAGAAGCCGCGCATCCCCACGAAGGTGCCGAGGTCCCAGAAGCGGAAGCGCCTCGAAAGAAAGAAGCGCCGCAGCCGCAAGAAGAAGCTGCGCAAGCCGCCCGAGATCGACGAGTGACGACACCTACGGCACCGGCTCCC
>JASFUR010000018.1:0-15908 GCA_050050215.1 Gemmatimonadota bacterium | reverse complement strand
GACCGCCCGGAAATGATCGCCGATATCGAGACGTGTCTGCGCACACAGGAGCCCACTACTCGACAGACGTACTGGGAGTCGGAGCTGCTCGGTCGGCGCCCCCTCGTCGTCACCTACGTGCCCGTCGCGCCCGACTCCGTGGTGGCTCACGCGGAAGACGTCTCGGAGCTGATCGAGGCCAGCGAGCAGGCACAGATGGCGACGGTCCAGCTCGCCGAGTACTTCCAGCGGGTACCGACGCCGGCGTACCTGTGGAGAGAAAGGAACGGCCAGCTCGTCCTCGAAGCGGCGAACCGAGCCGGCATGAGGGCTACCGGAGGCCGGATCAACGAGGGTATCGGCATGAGGGCCGACGAGATGTACGCCGATCGGCCCGACATCGTCGCCGACCTCCGCCGCGCGCTCGGCGGCGAGACGTTCACGCGGGAGATGTACTACGAGTCGTTCCACGATCGGGTCCCGCAGGACCTCGTCGTCACGTATGTCCACATCCCACCCGACGCCGTCGCGGCCCACACCCGCGACGTGACCCAGCAGAGGCTCATGGAGTCTGCGCTGCGCGAGAGTCACGAGGCGGCGCGCGGAATCCTCGATGCGTGCACCCAGCCGATTGCGCTCGTCGACGTGGACGGCGTCATGCTGGCAGCCAACGATGCCGTCGGCGAGATCGTGGGCGTGCCGCGCAGTCGGCTCTTGGGTCGCCCGATGTACGAGTTCTTCCCGCCCGAGACGGTCGAGGGCCGTCGGGCGGCGGTCGACGCGGTGGTTCGTACGGGCAAGCCGGTGACTCTCGAGGACGTGCAGGATGGGCGAGACCTCCGGGCACGGCTGTATCCGCTCTCCGACTCCATGGGGGTTGTGGAGCGTGTCGTGATCTACGTGGAGGACGTGACCGAGGAACGGACGGCGGCGGAGGCCGTGCGGGAGCGTGAGCGCGAGTTGACCACGATCATCGAGCGCAATCCGGACGGCATCTGCCTGATCGTGGACGGACTGATCAGCCTGTGCAACGGAGCCCTGGCCGACCTGTTCGGCTGCTCCAAGGAGAAGATCGAGGGCCAGGCCCTTCACGACCTGATGATCCCGAGTGATCGAAAGCGGGCGATCGCGCATGGCACTTCGGTGCTCTCCGGAGATCCGGCGGAGCCGCGCGAGTACACGCTTCGGCGCTGCGACGGTGCGGAGGTGCCCATCGAGATCTTCGCCGCGGCCGTGGACTTCCGTGGACACCCGGCGCTCATCTGCACGCTGCGCGATATCGGCAAGCGGAGAGCGGACGAGCAGGCGCTTGCCGAGTCATACGAAGCGCTACGCGCGCTGACTCAGCATCTGGAGAGCGTGCGCGAGGAAGAGCGTGTTCAGGTCGCCCGCGACCTGCACGACGAGCTGGGGAGCGTCTTGACCGCGCTCAAGATCGATCTCTCGGAGCTCGAGGCGGTCGAGCCGGGCGAAGAGAGCGCTGAGCTGCTCGCCGGAATGTCGCAGCGACTGGATCAGGCGATCGAGGTCGGCAGACGGGTGACCTCCCGCCTCCGCCCGGGGATCCTCGACGACCTGGGTCTGGCGGCCGCGGCCGAATGGCTCGGCAGCGATCTGGAGAAGCGCACGGGCATCCACTGCGCGGTCGTGCTCCCCGAAATCGAGCCCGACCTGCCCGAGCCGATCGCCACGGCCATGTTCCGCATCTTGCAGGAGGCTCTGACCAACGTGATCAGGCACGCCGACGCCGGCGCGGTCGAGATCGTGCTGGAGTCCGACGAGGCGAGCGTGTCCCTCACCGTCTCGGATGACGGGAAGGGATTCGACGCCACGACCGACGCCGGTGCCGGCTTCGGGCTCTTGGGCATGCGGGAGCGCGTGCGTGCGTTCGACGGGTGCTTTGCCGTCGACAGCGCGGTGGGCAGAGGTACGACGATCCGGGTAGCGCTGCCGTTGGGCTCGGACTGAGCCGGGGCCGGGTTCGCCGGGGGCCCCTCTCCACGCCTACCGCGACGACGGCGGCACGATGCCGTTCAGGCGCATGTATGTCACCAGGTTTCCGTAGTGCTCGTAGTTGTGCGCGGAGTTGAAGGCCAAGACACCGCCCCTGGTGTTCGGACCCGTGAAGAAGGCGACCGCCGTGCTGGCGTTCATGTCGGTCGTGCCGGCGTAGACCTCGTGACAATACTCGAAGCCCTGCTCGAGCGCGGAGACGACCGCGTCCTTGGTCGTGGCGGTTTCCTCGAATGACCCCGAGTGCGGATTAGAGGCGCCTGCGGCGGCGGAGCAGAAGATGAACTGGCTGTCCGCGATGTGCGCGAGGATCCGACCGGCGGTGCGGACCTCATCGGTGGGCTGGAACGCGTACATGTCCGCGTCGAGATCCGTGGCCGTCGCCATGATGTACTGCTCGGTGGTGCCATATAGCCCCATCAGGGACTGCACCAGGGGATTGCTCTGGGCCTTCGCGGGCAGCGGCAGCATCAGGACGACGAGGGCGGGAAGGATCGAGCGCTTGGTCATGGCGGGCTCCATCGAGACGGGGGTCACGGGCTGAGCCTATAACCTAAGCGCGCCGTCGAGAGGCGGCGATGCCGGGAACGTGCTAGTCTTCCGCGTGTTCGATCTGTAGGAACACGAATCGAGGTTGTCATGGCGAGGACGGCGAACATGAGGTCGGTGTGGCGTGGTGCACCACTCTTGCTCCTCGTCTGGCTCGCGACGCCGGCGCCTGCGCGCGCCCAGTTCCCCGAGGGACGCGATTCCCGCGTCATGATCTGGCGCTCGACCGAAGGGCGCTACGGCCGCCCGATCCACAGCGGTCTTCCCGAGGTACGCGCTGGATTCACCTTCTGCCGCCTCTGGTATGACGCCGACCGACGCATGCAGTCGGGTCTCGGCTGGAGTACGGACTATCCGGCTGCGGACGGCAACTTCCTGGCCCGCCTCGAGGAGCTCACTCCCATCCGCATCGCGCGCTGGGAGAACGGCGACCCGGGCATCGCCGGCTTGCGTGCGACGGATGAAGATCTCATGGAATGCCCGTTTCTCTTCATGACCGACCCGGGCTCGGTCGACTTCTCGGACCGCGAGATCGAAGGGCTCCGGGAGTACCTCATGCGCGGCGGCTTCCTATGGGCCGACGACATGTGGGGGAACTACGCCTGGTCGAACTTCGAGCGGCAGATCACCAAGATCCTCCCCGAGTATCCGATCCAGGAACTGACTCCGGACCACCCGCTCTTCACGGTCCTCTATTCGGTGCCGGAGGTCCCACAGATTCCGTCCTGGCAGTCATGGAGCCGCAGCGGTGGTCAGACGTCCGAGTTCGGTGCGGAGACCGAGATCCCCCACCTCCGTGCGATCTTCGACGAGGAGGATCGTCTGCTGGTGTTGATCAGCTTCAACACCGACATCGGCGACGGGTTCGAGCGTGAAGGGGACCGCCCGGACTTCTTCTACCTCTTCTCGCCCAAGGCCTACGGCCTCGCGATCAACATCATGATCTGGGCGATGAGCCATTAGGGAACCTCTCGGAAGGAGATTCCTCGGGGACGCGGGTGCGCCCTGATCCCACTGACGCGGGTTGCGTCAGCGGGTAGGCGGTCAGGTCGTCGAGTCCTCGTGCACCGACTCGGGTGCTTTCCAGCCCACCGGCTTGCGCGATGCCAGAGAGGACTGGCAGCTCGGACACTCGCCGATGACGAGGATGCCGTTGGGCCAAGGACGCACGTTGATCAGCGTGACGTGGCTCCGGCACGACTGACACCAGGCTCTGACGGGTTCCGACGGGATGATCACTTCGGGGACCTCTTCGTGGATCTCTGCACCAACCGGGAGCTCCGGACCGGGCGATCGCCCGGTCCGGAGCAACTCGGGTTCACTCACTGCGTCTCAGTGCACCGTCACGGGGACGTATGCGTTCGCCCAGCAGCACAGGTTGTCGAACCGGCTGTCCGGCGCGCCGAAGTTGTCGACCTGGATGCGGACGATGTACTCGCCCGGCTCGGAGAACGTGGCTTGGGTCGCGACCCGGCCCCACTCGTTGCTCATGGAGGGGGCTCCCTCCGCAGCCGGCGAACCCGGCATCTCGTCGCCCACCGTGACGCGTGGCGGATCGAACTCGATCTCGGTCCCGGCCGGACCCTGATGCATGATAAACTCGGCCGTGACCGGGTAGTACGCCTGCTCCGCGAGTCCGTACCGCTCGCCGCGGTCCTGAACCAGCGCTTCGATCGTCACCGGAGTGCCGACCGAGGCCATGATCCTCTCGGCCGTCGGTCCCTCCGTGCCTCGCGACTCCGGACTCGTCGGCGAAAACCGCACGGCCGGAGGAAGCGAGCCGAACGCCGCCGGGAACCGGCTCATCTGATAGGCGGGGGACGTCGCCCTCCCCGGAATCGAGTAGGTGTGACCCGCGCTGCTCAGGGTCCACACGACCTCGGTCTGATCATCCGGCACCGTGATTGCGAACACGCCGCGCTCGCGCTTGCCGGTGAAGCCGCGCCGGTTGTAGGCCGGGAAGTGCGTCGGCTGAACCCCGTCGTACTGGGCCGGCGTGATGTGGTTGTCCTCACCCAGCGGGATGTCGACGATCTCTTCCAGGTTCCGGTTCAGGAAGCCGAACTGGTAGGTGATCGTCCCGTCGCCGTTGTCGTACCACCCGTCGAAGAAGGGCGCGACCAGGTCGCCGGACGGCTTCAGCTGGGCCAGAGGATAGTCCCGGTACTGGGCCGGCAGCTGTGCTTGGAGCGCCTGGCCCGACAGAGCGGTGAGCGCGATCAGGAGCGCTCCAGCGGTGATCGTGCGGCGGTTCATCGGTCACCTCCGACATTCATGGCGATGGGCTTGGCCTCACGCTCGGAGAGCATGCGTTGGTAGCCCTCTTCGTCCAGGTGTGTGATTGCGATCCACGCGTGGGACATCTCGTCCGTGGTCCGCTGACCCGCGGAGACCCACTGATCGGGGTCCGGGTTGCGCGGGTTGTTCTCGGTGTTGTCGTACCAGGCCGTCAGGATCAGCACGGCGCCGGCGGGGAGGAGAGGCTGATAGCCGTCCTCGTAGATGTGGCTGTGGTTCCAGCCGGCGTTCCAGTTCGACGCCATGCTGAGGACCTCGCGCTCGCCGGTCTCCGGAATGAACGCCTCCAGCCGCATGGCGACACCGCGAAGGTGCAGGTGAGGCTGCCAGGAGTCGATCCGGACCGGATGGTCGAAGGAGTGGAAGCCCTGCGTCATGAGCTTGCCGTGCGGCGGGATGTCGAAGTCGCCGCCCTGCAGGTTATAGGCCCGGAGATCCTGCCGGTACGCGTGCTCTGCGTCGAAGTCGTCTTCGTCGTGGTACCAGATGCCGACGGAGACCTGGTCGTCCGCTACGGCGTTGCCGTCCGGGTAGTAGTGGATGCTCCAATGGACCTTGGAGTTGACCGGAGCGACGCGGCATGCGTCTTCGGGAACGACCTCACCGAGCTTGCCGTAGGCGTATTCGGACAGTCGTGCGAACGGCATCCACTCGCCGTCCTCGTTCTGCATGAGGAACTCGGAGTTTGCGTGGTGAGTCGAACCGTGTGCCGCGACGGAAGGCTTCGTCTCGATCGCCTTGATGCAGCGCTCCTCCGTGATGCCGGTGTCCACGTCGGGCTCCCACCAGAGGTCCTGGCCCTCGGCCGGAACGTCCCAGGGGGTGGACTTGATGACGTGATCCGGCTGTCCGAACTGCGACGCCAGACGCCACTCGCTGACGTCCGGGTAGGTGATCGGCTCCGGAAGATTGGCGGGGTCACCCTCGGGCGCGCCGGCGTCGACCCAGTCTGCGATCGTCTGGATGTCCTCGTCGGACAGACGCCAATCGTTCTTCAGGTGCTGTACGCCGATGTCGCTGTCGTACTGGTACGGCGGCATCTCCCGGTTCACGACCAGGTCCTTGATGCGACGCGCGTAGCGACGGACGTCCTGATAGGTGATCAGGCTCATCGGGCCGATCTGACCGGGCTGGTGGCAGATCTGGCAGTTCTGCTGGACGATCCGTGAGACCTCTTTCGAGAACGTCACCGGCTCGTCGGCCGACGACGCGAACGAGGCCTGGGCGGAAGCCAGGCTGGGTAATGCGATGAATGCGGCCGCGGCGACGAAGAGGGCTAGTCCCCACTGCGTGCGCTGGCTCGATGCATGAGTACGGTGCGCCATGTTCTCTCCCTTGTTGGGCAGTTACGCATGGGGCCGTGGCCCCTTGTCACGACCGCAGACGCGTGTCGGACGACCGATGGGAAAGAAGTTGTCGGCTGACAAGTAAGAACCGCTCGGGGGAATCCCCTGAAAAGCCCGTAGGGAAATTCCCTACAGAGCAGCTCGGCGGCGGACCGCCGTGCTTGTGCGACGACCCGCATGAAACGACAAACGGGCGGCCCCCGTCGACCGGGACCGCCCGCATCCGTGTGGGCCGTGACGTGCCGCGCGGACGGCCCGTCACTGCTTCCCGATCAGTCGCCGAGCTCGATGACCGTCAGGTTGGAGGCGGTCACCCCGCACACGGTTCCGGAGACCGACGACGAGCCGGACCCCGAGTTCGGGTTGATGTTGGCGCTGAAGTCCACATCGAAGGCGCAGCTACCCGAGCGACCGTCTTCGGACGTGAAGGCGATCCCTCCGGTCTGGCTGCCGCTGATCGAGATGGCCGTCTCGGACGAGTCGAAGTCCATGTTCAGCTGGATGTAGGGTGCCCCGTCCAGCGTGATGGTCGTCGTCTCCGTCGGCACCTCGCATCCGTTCGGGGTCATGCGTAGCGAGAACGACAGATCGAACTCGCCGGTCACGTCGTTGTAGGTGCCGCTTCCATTGCCTTTGACCCCGATGGTCCCTCCCGACTCGCACGGGGCGCTGGCGTCGAAGCTCTGGCTCGCCGACTGGGTCGCCTGGGCGGGCCCGACGGCGGCCGGAGCTGCGCCGATGTACTCGAAGGCATTGGTGATGGCGGAGAAGACGACCTGCAGCTCGGCTTCGGTGAGCGCGTCGCCCGAGTTCACGCCGGTGGGTCCATCGTCGCCGCCACAGCCGATGGCGGTAATCGCCAGAACGGCGGCGAACAGCTTGGTACGGAGCTTCGACACGTGGTTCTCCAGGGTCGTAGGCGGGGATGTGCGGATAGGCCTTGGGAGCCAGGCGCAATTCTTCCCCGATCCTTCCGCTACGCAAGCCTGGATTCGGTGACGCTTCGGTATCAGCTCTCGATCGGGCTGTCGGGGTTGTTCCCGTACTCGGCCCAGGAGCCGTCGTAGTTCCTCACGCTCGGGTAGCCGAGGAGCCGGCTGAGCACGAACCACGTATGTGCGCCACGCACCCCGCTCTGGCAGTATGTGATGATCTGCTTGTCGGGCGTGAAGCCGGCTGAGGTGTACAGGTTCGAGAGGTCCTGGGCGGACTTGAACGTCCCGTCCGACTGCACGGCGACGGTCCACTCGAGGTTCACCGAGCCGGGAATGTGGCCGCCGCGCTCCGCGCGCACGTCGCGCCCGAGGTATTCGTCCGGGCTCCGGACGTCGCACGTGAGCGTTCCAGGGTCGTCCGTATGGTCCACGACGTACTGCCACGTCGTCCGCAGCGACTCGTCGGCGGGGCCCGCCTCGTACG
Organism: Gemmatimonadota bacterium; assembly: GCA_050050215.1. GTDB lineage: Bacteria > Gemmatimonadota > Gemmatimonadetes > Longimicrobiales > Gaopeijiaceae > UBA2982. The sequence continues at coordinate 8,304 of JASFUR010000018.1, read as the reverse complement.
TGGCCTCCGCGATCTGCACCGGGTCGCTCGAGACCGCTCCTCCGTCGGCCGTCCATTTGCGGACGCCTCCGTTCAGCACGTGGAGCTCGGGGTGCTGATAGTAGGCGAGCACCCAGTAGGCCCGGGCGGCCTGGAGGTTGTTCTGCCGGTCGACCAGGACCACGGTCTGGTCGCGCTCGACCCCGACGGACGAGAGCGCGTCGGACACCTGATCCCGTGTCGCGATCATATTCCGGATCGACTCGTCGGGGTTGGAGAGCCGTCCCATGGAGAGGAAGACCGAGCCGGGGATGTGCCCCTCGTCGTAGCTGTCCTGGCTGCCGCCGACCTCCAGGACCCTCACGGACGGGTCGGTCAGGCGGGCCTGGAGCCACTCCGTGTCGACCAGGGCATCCGAAGCGTACGTCGTCGGAGCAGCGCCGCCGGCGCTGTCCGAGTCGGAGCCCGAGCAGGCAGCGGCGACGAGCACGGCCACCAGGGCCCAGACGGGTCGGACTGCGCGATCCAACATCATGACTACTCCTTTGCTTCTTTGCGGGTCAGGACCAGGCGCCACTCCGATCCGCCGGTCTCCTCGATCTCGATGTCGAAGCCGAGGCGGGCCGCCTGGGTCGGGATGGTCTCGAGCGCCGGTGCGTGATCCGTGACCACCTCCAGCGAGCGCTCGTCGGCGCCCAGCTTCTTGAGCGCGCTCACGGTCCGCATCATCGGATACGGGCAGATCTCTCCTCGTACGTCCAGTTGCGTCATCTCGCTACGCCTCGCTTGTCGTCATTGTATGCGCTGGATGAGCCAGGTTCCGATCCAGGCGCCGCCGCCCAGGAAGAGCGCGAAGACCCAGCCATTCACCGCCAGCGACGGGATCCCCGAGAAGAAGGCGCCGATCGTGCACCCCATCGCCAGGCCCGCGCCGTAGCCCATGAGCACACCGCCTCCCAACGACTGGGCGTATCGGGCGCCCCTCTTCGGTACCCGCACCTTGAATTCTCCCGCGCCCAGCGCTCCCGCGAAAGCCCCGAACCACATCCCGACCACCAGGAAGAGCATGTGGTTGAAGAAGCTACCGTCCGCCGGAACGAAGACGCAGCCGGGCAGATCGGCGACTCCCTGGAGCGCCGGCGGAGCCAGGTGGACCAGCGACGCCGCGCCCAGCGCCCAGCGCGATACCTCTCCCGTGAAGCCCCAGGGCTCCTGCGCGGTGAAGAGGAGCACGTTGAGCCCACCCAGGACGGCGCCCGCCGGGATGATGGCCCAGCCCTCCACGAAGACACTGTGCGCGACGGAGCCGAGCTCTCCCCGCACGCCCTCCGGCGTTTCGGCGCTTCGGGGTGCGCGCGGGACGACCATGCCGGCCCGCTGCTCCATGGTCACCACCCATAGATAGACGGCAGCCAGGGCGACGAGGGTCACCACCAGCGCCCCGGGGTGTCCGAGCCAGTTCGGCAACCACCACCTCGGCGCGGTCGAGATGCCGTGGTCCCACCACCAGTTCCACGTGTACGACGACGCCAACAGGCCACCCATCACGCCCGCGAACGCGACCCAGGAGCCGACGTAGCCCTCGCCCATCCGGTAGATGCTCCCGGACACGCATCCGCCCGCGAGGACCATCCCCACGCCGAAGAGGAGGCCGCCGAGAGCGGTGTGGACTCCGAGCGGAAGGACGTTGGCGGAAGGCGGGAGAATTCCCAGGTACGCCATCGGAACCTGGCGGCTCATCACGAGCCCGAATCCGATGGAGGCTACCGCCAGACCCACCAGGACGCCCTTCATGTTCCGGCCGTAGCCCAGCAGGAAGAGGTCCCGGAACGCGGACGCGAAGCAGAAGCGGCCGCGCTGCAGCACGAATCCGAATCCGAGGCCGAAGATCCAGTACATGGCGAACTGCGTGTCCACCCGGTGGGTGGCCACGTAGATGGCGCCGGCGATCGCCCATGCTACGATCGCGTAGGTCGTCTTACGCACGCTCGACTTCTCCTCCGCTCGTGCTCCAGTCCTGCCAGGAGCCGTCATAGAGACGCACCCGGGGATACCCGGCGTGCTTCAGGACCATGTAGGTATGTGCCGCCCGCATGCCCGATCTGCAGTAGACCACGATCTCCTGCTCCCGGCCGGCGCCGAGGGCGCTCCACTCGGCTCGGAGCTCCTCGAGGTCGCGCGCCACCGTCCATTCCCCGGGCGGCACGGCGGTGAACCAGTCCCACCACCGGGCTCCGGGAATGTGGCCGTCATCGAACTCCTTCCTGGTGCGCGTGTCGAGGAGGGCGAGACTTCCGTTGGAAGCCCGCTCGGCGATCCACGCTCCGGTGGCGGCGACGTCCTCCCTCGGCACGGCGGTGAACCGGCCTCGCTCCGTTCGGGTCTCGCCGCCGGCGGTCGGGCGCTCTTCTTCCGTCCAGCCGTCCCACCCACCGTCGAGGACCGCGACCGCAGTGTGACCGTAGTGGTGGAGCGCCCAGAGAAGCCGCGCGGCAGCCAGACCCCACTGGTCGTCGTAGGCGACGACCGTGTCGCCCGTCGAGATGCCGAGCGTCTCCATGAGGTCGGAGAACGCGTCCGGCGACAACAGGACGTTATCGCGGCCCGGGCGACTCGTGCCCAGGCGACTCAGCTCGAGACGCACCGCGCCGGGGATGTGGCTCTCGGCGTACGCTTCGGCGTCGCGAAGGTCCACGATCCGGAGCTCGGAGGATCCGAGCCGGGCCTCGAGCCACCCCGGCTCCACGACGACGCCGGGGGGCTCGCCGGTCTCGCTGCGGTCGTCGTTCGTTGTCGGTGCCGCTTCGTTCACTGCAAGGCCTCGGGGTCGGGAGGGGCGGCGACAATCTGAGGGACGACGGGACTTCGCGCATCGCCTCCTGGCGGAGCGGCGTCCCACCCCGACATGGAATGGTCCACTCCGTGGGCCGAGCTTTCGGTGGATGGAGGCCGACATCGTATACTCCTTCGTCCGCCGACCGCCATCCTCGCCTCAGCGAGCAGAACCGCGCCGCATGATCATGTCGTCCAGCCCATCGGATCCTCGCGACGTGCTGCGCCAGGTCTTCGGATTCGACGACTTCCGCCCGGGCCAGCGCGAGATCATCGACGCGGTGCTCGAAGGCCGCGATTGCATCGCGGTCATGCCGACCGGGGCGGGGAAGTCGCTCACCTACCAGCTTCCCGCACGGCTGCTGAGTGGAACCGTGCTCGTGGTGTCGCCGCTCATCAGCTTGATGAAAGACCAGGTGGATGCCCTGAACGAGCTCGGGTTCCGCGCCGCCGAGATCAACTCCACGCTGGACCGGGAGGAGCGACAGGCGCGCCTCGCCACCCTCCGCTCCGGCGGGTACGAGCTCGTCTACCTGGCCCCCGAGGCGCTGGACGGGCATCTGCGTGAATTCGTGAGCAGTTGCCCCATCGTGCTCATGGTCGTGGACGAGGCGCATTGCATCAGCCAATGGGGGCACGATTTCCGTCCCTCCTACCGGAGGCTGCAGGGGCTAAAGAACGGCCTCGACGTCCCGGTGCTCGCGCTCACGGCCACCGCCACCAGGGCCGTGGCCCGTGACATCCTCCGCCAGCTCGGCATGTCGAAGCCGGCCGGCTTCAAGGGCTCCTTCTTCCGCTCCAACCTCGAAATCGGCTGTCGCAAGAAGGGGAGTGGAAACACCCGCAAGGAGATCCTGGCCCTCGTGCGCCGGCGGGCGGGCGAGTCGGGTATCGTCTATTGCCTGAGCCGACGCGGCGTCGAGCAGACGTGCGCGTTCCTCGCTGCGAACGGGGTCAATGCACGGGCGTACCACGCGGGTCTTCCCGACGAGGAGCGGCACGCCGCCCAGGAGGCCTTCCAGCGCGACGAAGTCGACGTCATCGTCGCGACCGTCGCGTTCGGCATGGGCATCGACAAGTCCAACGTCCGCTTCGTCATCCACCGGGACATGCCCAAGGACATCGAGTCCTGGTATCAGGAGATGGGTCGCGCGGGCCGGGACGGCCTCCCGAGCGACTGCGTCCTCTTCTACTCGTGGGCGGACGTGAAGCTGCACGAGCGCTTTCTGAACGACATCGACGATCCGGACCTGTGGCACCGGAAGCGCCAGATGACCGTGGACCTGTTCCGACTCATCGAGTCGGGACGATGCAGGCACCAGGCGATTCTCGCGCACTTCGACGAGGTCATGGCACCGTGTGGGGCATCATGCGACGTGTGCTCGGGGGTCGGGCCTGCGGAGATCGCCGCCGGGGCGATGGCCGAGCTCGGCACGGTCCGATCGGCGGGAAAGAAGAAAAAGAAACGGGCCGCTCCGTCCGGGCGGCCGCTCACGCCGGACGAGGAGGAGCTGTTCCAGAGGCTTCGCGTGCTCAGGAAGAGCCTGGCCGACCGACAGAGCGTGCCCGCCTATATCGTATTCAGCGACAAGGTGCTCATGGAGATCGCGATGCGCCGGCCGACGAGCGATGGAGAGCTCCTCGAGGTGCCGGGCGTCGGTCCGGCGAAGCTGGAGAAGTACGGCGCCGACTTCCTGGAGGCCGTGAAGACCTGACGCGGGGGGCATGCAGCAGCGAGGGGTCGCCTCCGAAGAAGCGACCCCTCGGGCGGACCCGAAAGGGATCCTGGCCGTCGGTCGAGCCTACTCGGTCTCGAGGACCCACTCGGCGTCGAGCGTGATCTCGACCTCGTCGCCGACGAGCACGCCGCCGGTCTCGAGCGCCTGATTCCAGGTCAGGCCGAAGTCCTTGCGGTTGAGCTTGGCCTCGGCGCCGAACCCAGCCCGCTGCCCGCCCCACGGATCCTTGGCTTGCCCGCGCTCCGTCACATGGAGCACGACCTCGCGCGTCACGTCCCGGATCGTCAGGTCACCCACCACGCGGAGCTCGTTCTCTCCGGTGCGCTCGACCTTCTTGCTCTGGTAGATGAGCTTCGGATGGTTCTCGACGTCTAGGAAATCGGCAGAGCGCAGGTGTTCGTCGCGCTGCTCGACCCGGGTGTCGATGCTGGCCGCATCGATCTCCACCCGGAGCTTGGCGGTGGACACGTCGTCGTCGTCGATCTGGAGGGTGCCTTCCACGTCGGTGAACTGGCCCTTCACCCGCGAGATCATCAGGTGCCGCACGGCGAACTCAACGTGCGCATGGGCGGGATCCAGCTTCCATACCGCGGTGCCCGCTGGGGCGGAAAGCGTGTCGGTCGTCATCGGAGCATCCTCACGTTCGTATGATATTTAAGTGACATGTCACTTATTTTCCGTAAGGAACTTTATCGGGAGTTCTTACTATTGTCAAGTAGCTAACGAATCGTAACCATAGACTCATGAAGAGACCTCTCAATGAACCGTTGTGCCCGAGGTTCCACAGGGCCGTCGAGCTGATCGGCCGCCGATGGACCGGTGCGGTGCTGCAGATGCTGATGTCGGGCCCGCAGCGGTTCGGCGATCTCCGTGCTGCGGTGCCGGAGATCAGCGACCGTATGCTCTCCGAGCGACTGAAGGAGCTCGAGGAGGAAGGGATCGTCCATCGGGACGTATCGACGGACACACCCGTCAGGGTGCACTACGGCCTTACCGAAAAGGGACTGGCCCTCGAGGAGCCGCTCCACGCCATCGAGGAGTGGGCTCACGAGTGGGTTTCGCCGGCCTGAGGTCGGGCCGACGAGCGCACTGCGTCAAGCGGGCTTCGCGGCTCCCGGTGACTCGATCGGGACGTCGTCGCCCATGCGGATGTTGCCGTTGACGCGGCCACCCTCCTTGAGCGCCAGCCGTCGGGCCAGCACGTCGCCCTCCACCTCGGCCGACTCCTCGAGCGCGAGCCGCGTACGGGCCTGAACGCCGCCCTGTACGCGGCCTTGGATCACGGCCTCGTCGGCCACGACGCCTCCACGCACCGAGCCTCCCCGGCGCACCTCGACGCGTCCGGCGCGCACTGCCCCGGAGACCTCTCCGCTGATGATGAATGCCTTTCCGTTCTTCGAGCCCTCGCCGGCTGTCACGTCGCCCTCCACCGCGCCGCCGGGCGCCAGCTCGACACCGCTGGCCGAGATGTCGCCCGCGATGCGGCCCTCGATCCGGACCTGACCGCTCGTCTCGCAGCGACCCTCGATCTTCATGTCGCTCGATATCACGGACAGATCGGCGGTCGTCCCGCCCATGCCGTTCCCGTGCCGCTTGTCGCTTTGTTCCTGCTTCGATTTGCCGCGCATTCCGGTCGAGCCTCCCCCCAAAGAGCGTCGACATCAGTGACGGGTCTAAACAACAGCAGGATTCGTACCGCCGATGTCTCTTCTCCGCTGGGGCCCCGGACGAAGAAGCGGGAGGCTGCGCGTGCGCAGCCTCCCGCCGTTCATCGGCTACCCCGAGGCGGGGCGGCCATCCGAGATGCCGTCGTCAGCCGAGCAGGATTCCACCCTTGATGACGATCGGGTCGTTGTCGAAGTCCGGTACCCCCTCTGGAAGGTCGGTGAACTCGTAGGTGCCCTCCAGGAACAGCGAGATGCCGAGGTTCAGCTGGATGCCAGCGCCCACCATGGCGCCGTCCGCGATGTCCGATTCGCCCGCCTGCGCGGTCCGGCGGAATTGCCAGCCACCGATCGCATAGGGGCTGAAGACGGGCAGCGGCAGTCGGAGCTGGGCGGCGATCGAGTACGTGAGGTAGCTGCAGTCGTCGCAGTCCGGGAAGTAGTAGACGCCCTGGCCCACGAGGCCAATCGGCAACGCGGGCGGCTGGAGCGCGACGCGCGCCCCGGCGCCGAACGAGCCGTCGAGCGCGGATGCCTCGGCCAGGCTGGTCTGCATGGCTCCCTGGACACCGAACTTCACGAGGCCCTGGGCGCTGACGGGCCGCGCGAGCGTGATACCGGCCGCTGCGATGGTCAGAGTCAGTAGAAAACGGCGCATGATGTGCTCTCCGCCGAGAGATTCGCAGGAACTGGAAGACATTCGATCCGTCTGCAATATCAATGGCGGCCGTCGGCCAGCGCAATCAATCCGCCCAGGGCGGCTCGACGCCCCGAACGAAGAAGCGGGAGGCTGCCTGGGCAGCCTCCCGCTTCTCATCGGCCACCCGCGGAGGGGCGGCCGTGCGCGATTCCGTCGTCAGCCGAGCAGGATTCCACCCTTGATGACGATGGGGTCGTTGTCGAAGTCCGGGAGCCCGTCCGGTGCATCGTTGAACTCCATCGAGCCCTCGAGGAAGAGCGAGACGCCGAGGTCGAGCTGGGCGCCGATGCCGATCATCGGACCGTTCTCCGTGTTGGAGCTACCGCCACCGCCGGTTCGGCGGAACTGCCAACCGCCGATCGCATAGGGGCTGATCATCGGAAGGGGCAGGCGGAGCTGCGCGGCGAGCGAGTAGGTCAGATAGCTGCAATCGCTGCAGTCCGGGAAGTAGTACACACCCTGACCGACGAGGCCGACCGGAAGGAGCGGCGGCTGAAGGGCTACACGAGCCCCGAGGCCGAACGAGCCGTCGAGCGAAGTAGCGTCGAGGCTGGTCTGGGTCGCGCCCTGCACCCCGTACTTGAGCGGGAGCTGGGCGCTGGCGGGCCGAGCGAATGCGACGCTCGCCACCGCCACCGTCAGAATCAGAAGCAAACGGCGCATAATGGTCGTCTCCATCCAAGGAGTAGAAGTAGAAACATTTGTTTACGCCGAGAATATGTCGTCCATTCGCCGTTCGACGCAATGAAATCCGAACGGGAGAGCCGCCCCTCCCGACTGCTCCCCCCTCCTACTCGGGTCCGACACGCCCCATCCGGCCTCCCTTCCAGCCGCGGCAATTGCGCCACGGAAGGCGCGGTGACAATCTGAGCACACACCCAATCCATCGTTCCCGACCCATGATGAGCCGTCTTCTCGCCCTGATCGCACTGGTCCTTTCGGTGGGTTGCGGGTCCGCTGGGCGGCCGGCCGGCAACGTGCAGTGTGCATGGCGGGTGTGCGTCAGGCACGACGACACCCGGTCGGGACGGTCGTACACCGCCAGGAACAGCGAGCCGGTGCCCGTCACGGTATCCCTCGGCTTCCATACGCTCGAGAACCTCGTCCCCGTGGGGATGGACCAGGTCGAGGTGGTGATCCCTCCGCGGGCCTCCGCGGTTCTGATGCGCCTCCGGAAGGTCAGACCCGACGGTCCGGTCGGCGCCGCGGCCAGGATCCAGATCGATCTGGGGTCGAGCACGAACCAGGCGGACGACTTCGTCTACGCGGTCCCGTTCGGAGGCGACGAGCCCCGGGAGCTCGTGCAGGGCTTCAACGGGTCGGAGACGCATCTCGGCAGCATGCGCTACTCGCTCGACTTCGCCATGCCCGAGGGCACGCCGATCCTGGC
>JASFUR010000017.1:0-16092 GCA_050050215.1 Gemmatimonadota bacterium | reverse complement strand
TGGCGGGAGCCCTGGTCGCCTGCAGCGACGAGGCCGACACCAACGGACTGCTGGCGCGCGCCGGAGACTACGAGCTCACCGTGGACGACGCGGTGCAGCTGCTCGTGGACCAGGAGGAGCTTCCGACACAGGCGACCGTCGTGCGGTCCCTGGCCGAGCTCTGGGTCGACTACACGCTCCTCGCGGAGACCGTTGCCGACGACTCGACCTTCGCCGACCTCGACTTCGACGGTCTGATCCGTCCTCTCATCGAGCAAACCATGGTCATGGATCTGCGCGACTCGGTGATCCGGGTGGATACCGCGATCACCCCGGAGGAGCTCGAGGCGCTGTATGCGGCCGAAGCCCCGGACGTCGAGCTGCACGCCCGCCACATCCTCCTGACGTATCCGCCCCAGGCGACCGAGGCGCAACGGGACAGCGTGCAGTCGCAACTCGAGGAGATCCGGAGCGAGATCGTGTCCGGCCGCGCGACGTTCGAGGACATGGCGAGGCGCTATAGCCAGGACCGGGGCAGCGCGGCGAGCGGCGGTGACCTCGGCGTCTTCGGACGGGGCGAGATGGTCGCTCCCTTCGAGGAAGCGGTCATGGCGCTCGAGCCCGGGGAGGTGAGCGACGTGGTCCAGACCCCGTTGGGGTTGCACCTCATTCGCCTCGAAAGCCGCCGCGCTCGCGACTTCGGAGAGATCGCGCCGGACTATCGATCCTACGTGCAGGCGCAACGCTACGCGGTGGCCGAGTCGACCTTCATCGCGGACCTCGAGGGTGGCTCCCAGCCGGCGGTGGCGGACGGCGCGCTGGCCGTGGCCCGCGAGCTGGCCCGTACCCCGGACACGAGACTCACGGGCGCGGCCGGTCGCCGCGCCCTGGTCGAATGGGAGGACGGCCGGTACACGGCCGGCGACTTCCTGGAGCTCCTCCGCTCCGAGCAGGGCGGACTCCGTGACGAGATCCAGAGAAGCAACGACGAGGACCTGACCGAGTTCCTGCTCGGCCAGGCGAGGCGGGAGCTGCTCGTGACGGAGGCCCGCGAGGCGGGACTCGAGCCGTCGCCCGAGACCGTCGACTCCCTGCGCACGGAGGCCCGGAACCAGCTGCGCTCGGCCGCTCGGTCGATCGGGCTGACGACGCTCGATCAGGCCCCGGGCGAGGCGAGGGAGCGGGCGGTGGCCCGGGCCGTACGCGCGGCGCTGGCGGACAACCTGGCCGGCGCCACCCGGATCGTCCCGCTCGGGCTGGTCGGCTACCAGCTTCGAGAGGGGGTTCCGATCGCCATCTACGACGCCGGAATCGGCCAGGTCATGCTGGAGGTGGCGCAGATCCGGGCTCAGCGGGCTCCGTCGGCGCTCGAGGAGAATCTCGGAGCCCAGCAGGAACCGACGGACACCGCCCGCCCGTGACCGGAACCCCCCGATCGTCGAAGGTTTACGACGCACCCATGCTGAACCGGATTTGCGCGGTCCTCGCGCTGCTCGTGCTCGTCGGTCCCTCCTCGGCGAGGGCCCAGGCGAACCTCCAGTCCGACGTGGCCGACCGCGTGGTCGCCATGGTCGGAGACTCCACCGTCCTCCAGAGCGAGGTGCTGGTGAAGGCCGAGAGGCTGGCGCTCACCGACTCCACGCTTCCACAGCCGACCTCTCCCCAGTTCCGGGATTTCCTCCGGGAAGTGCTCGATTCGGAGGTCGACCAGCTCATCATCATCCAGGCTGCGGAGAAGGACACGCTCATCCAGGTCGACGAGGCGACCATCGATCAGCAGATCGCCGCCTACATCGACGGTCTCGCGCGCCAGTTCGGCGGGCAGCCCGCGTTGCAGCAGGCGCTCCGAGACGAGATGGGCATGACCCTGGCCGAGTTCCGCGAGGCGCGGCGCAGCGAGGCCCGGCGCGAGCAGATCATCCAGTCGTACCTGGCGAACCAGATCCGCAATACGCGCGACGTGGCGCTCACGGAGGAGGAGCTGCGAGCGCGGTTCGCGGAGGTGCGTTCCCAACTCCAGCAGCGTCCACGACGGATCACGTTCCGGCAGGTGATCGTCCGACCGGAGGCGTCGGACAGCGCCAAGGCCGCCGCCAGGGCCGCGATCGACTCGATCGCGCAGCGGGCGCGCGCCGGCGAGGACTTCGCCACGCTGGCCAGGGAGTACTCGGACGATGTCGGCACGGCATCTCTGGGGGGCGATCTGGGTTGGTTCCGTCGTGGCGTCATGGTCCAGGAGTTCGAGGACATGGCGTTCGCGCTCGGCGCCGGGAGGATGGGTATCGTCGAGTCGCCGCTCGGCGTGCACCTCATCCTCGTCGAGCGCACACGGGGTCGCAGCGAAGTCCAGGCGCGGCACATCCTGAAGATCCCGGAGGTCAGCCAGGAGAACATCGACGCGGCCCGGGACGTAGCGCGTGAGGTAGCCGAACAGGCCCGAAACGGCGGCGACATGGAGGAGCTCTACGACGAGTACGGAGACGACTCCGAGCCGGACTCGGTGACCGTCGAGGTGCCGCGCATCCAGACCCTCCCGCCGGCATACTCGGTGCTGCGTACCGCGACCGCCGGTGACGTGCTCGGTCCCCTCGAGTTCCAGCAGGGCGCCGGACGCCCCAGTGACACGCGCTTCTCGGTCGTCAAAGTCACGGGCATCCGCGAGGCGGGCGAGTACACCTTCGAAGACGTCAGGCCCGTTCTGGCTGAGCAGCTCCAGCAGCAGAGGAAGCAGGAGCGCATCCTGGAAAGGCTGCGGGAGAACACCTACATCGACATCCGGATGTAGTGGCGCGACCTCGCATCGCGATCACGCCGGGCGACCCCCGGGGCGTCGGCCCCGAGGTGGCTCGTGCGGCCCTGTCCTCGCTGGCGAGCGAGGATCTGCCTGCTTCTCTCGTGCTCGTCGGACCCGACGGGCTCCTGGAGCTGGACGCCGTCCCCACCCCGGTCGCCGGCGAGCCGTCGGCACACGGGCCCGACGAGCAGGCCGGAGCATTCGCCGCCGAGGCCATCGAGCGAGCCGTCGAGATGTGCCTCGCCGGGGACCTCCAGGGCATCGTCACCGCCCCCCTGCACAAGCCGTCTCTGCATGCCGCCGGACGCCCGGTCCCGGGTCAAACCGAGATGCTCGCAGCGCTGAGTCGGACCGAACGGGTCGGCATGCTCATGGCAGCCGAGCGCACCCGCCTCGGCGCCCCGCTCCGGGTTCTGCTCGCGACCACCCATCTGGCGCTCCGGGACGTTGCCGACGCGGTGGACAAGGATCTGCTGGTTGCTCAGACGGAGCTGCTGAGTCGCGCGCTCGAGACGGACTGGGAGCTCGAGCATCCGAGCCTCGCTCTCTGTGCGCTCAACCCCCACGCATCCGACGGCGGTCTGTTCGGGACCGAGGAGGCGTCCGTCTACGCTCCGGCGCTCGAGCGGCTGCGCTCGGACGGGGTGTCGGTCCAGGGGCCCGTCCCGGCCGACACCGTCTTCTCCCGCGCGCTCGCCGGCGAGTTCGACGCGGTGGTCGCGCCGTACCACGACGTGGGCATGGCCGCGTTCAAGACGGTCGCGTTCGGGTCCGGTGTGAACGTGACGATCGGGCTCCCGTTCATCCGGACCTCCCCCGACCACGGTACGGCCTTCGACATCGTCGGAACCGGCCGGGCCGACAGCTCTTCGATGCAGGAGGCGATCCGGCTGGCCGCTCGCCTGGCGAACGCACGCTTCGGTACGGGTGGGGCCCAGGCCCCGTGACATCCGTGACGAGGCCCATTGTATTTCTGCTACGGCGTCCCAACCTTCCTGTCCGGAGCAAGGTCGTGTCCCGAGCGAGCCCTGTCCGGTGATCAAGCTTACCAACGTGTCGAGGGAGTATCCGCGCCGCGGATATGCTCTGCGTGACGTTTCCTTTCATATCAAGAAGGGCGAGTTCGCCTTTCTCACGGGCCACTCCGGCTCCGGAAAGTCCACCACGATGAGGCTCGTCCACATGTCGGACCGGCCCACCGAGGGTGAGGTGCGGGTGACGGGCTTCTCGTCCGACAAGGTCACGCAGCGCCACATCTGGAAGATCCGCCGCCGAGTGGGGTTCGTCTTCCAGGATTTCCGGCTCCTTCCGGGCCGCACCGCCCTGGAGAACGTCGCCTTCGTGCTGGAGGTCACCGGGACGCCCCGCAGCGCGATCGTGCCCAAGGCCCAACGGCTCCTTGCCCAGGTCGGCCTGTCGACCAAGGCCGGAGCGTTCGTGAACGAGCTGTCGGGCGGCGAGCAACAGCGCGTCGCCATTGCCCGAGCGCTCGCGAACGAGCCCTATGTGCTCCTGGCGGACGAGCCCACGGGCAACCTCGACGACCGGGCCACACGTGGCGTGATGGATCTCTTCTGGGACATCAACGCCAAAGGCATGGCGGTCCTCATGGCCACGCACGACCTGGAGCTCATCAAGCGCTACCCGCACGCCCGTGTCTTCGAGCTCGATCACGGCGAGCTCGTCTACGACTCGGACGAGGGCTGACGCCGTGTACGCGTTCCGGGAAGCGATCGCCGCCTTCCGCCGGGCACCGGTCCTCACCGGGCTCTCGTCGGCCATGGTCGGCCTCGCGCTCTACGTGGTCGGCCTGTTCGGTCTGGCGGCCTACAACCTCCAACTCGCGCTGTCGTCGGTGGAGGAGCGAGTCGGGGTGGCCGTCTACCTCCGCGACGACGCCAGGCAGAGCGAGATCGACCTGCTCCTCACCGAGCTCGCCGCCATCCCGGAGGTCCGCTCCGTCAGCTTCATCTCGAAGCGGGATGCCCTGGAGCGCGCCAAGGAAGAGCTCCCCGAGTTCGGCGAGCTCTTCTCGGACCTCGAGGTGAACCCCCTGCCCCAGTCGCTCGAGGTCGAGCTCCGACCCGGCTCGCGAAACCCCGACGTGGTCGAGCGGGTCTCGGAGGCGGCGCTGGCCTACCCGTTCGTCGAGGACGCGCGCTACGGTCGCGAGTGGGTCGACAAGCTGTTCACGCTGCGCCGCATCGGCGCGGCGACCACCGCCGTGCTCGGATCCGCCTTCGCAATCGTGGCGGCGCTCATCATCGGCACGGCGCTGCGGATCGCGATCTTCGCCCGACGCGAGGAGATCTACGTCATGCGCCTCGTGGGCGCGACGAACGGCTTCATTCGTCGGCCTTTCCTCCTGGAGGGGGCCATGGCGGGCCTGCTGGGCGGCGCGTTCGCGTGGGCGCTCACGTATGCGACGTACAGGGGTGTCTATTCGTACCTGTTCGAGATCGCCTGGATGCCCGACAGCTGGGTCGCCCTCGGCCTGCTGGCAGGCGGCCTCTTCGGGGCGTTCTCCAGTATGCTCGCCATCCGGCGGCACCTGGAGTCCATCTGATGAAGGGAGTTCGGTCGGCACGATGCCTCGCGACTGCGACCTTCGCTGCCTTGCTCGCGGCCTCGGGTGTGGGGGCCCAGGACCAGAGCATCACGCAGGAGATCCAGCAGAGCCAGCGGAGACTCGAGCAGATTCGTGTCGAGCGTGCCCGCCTCGAACGCCAGCGCACCGACATGCAGACCCAGGTCAGGGACGCCTCGCAGGAGCTTCAGAACGTGGAGCGGCGCCTCTCGTCCACGATGGCGATCCTCTCCGAGGTGGAGCTCCAATCCGACGTCGCATCCGAAGCCATCGAGACCACGAGCCGGGACCTCCTGTACTCGAAGGACCGTCTCGCGGAGAGCGAGGCACGACTGAACCGCCGCCTACGCGACATTTACAAGATGGGCCCCCTGCATACCGTCCAGGTGCTGCTGGGGGCACGCTCCTTCGCCGACCTGCTCAACCGTTACCGATACCTTCAACAGATCGCCTCGTCCGACCGGCAGCTGGTCGAGCGCGTGCGGACCCTGGAGGGTGATCTCGAGGAGCAGAACGACCAGCTGCGCCAGCGTATGGCGCTCCTCGGAACCCTGCGCCAGCAGCGCGTCTCCGAGGTGGCCGAGCTCCGCGCCGTGGAGGCGGAGCACGCCCAGGCCCTGGAGCAGTTCCGCTCCCGGGCGCAGCAGGCGGCCTCGCGCATCGAGGCGCTGGACGCCGACGCCCAGCGCCTGACCGGTCTCATCGACGAGTTGGAGGAACGCCGGCGGACCCTGGAGGCCAGCCGTTCACGGGCGGGCGGATCCGCCATTACGACCGCCGACGAGGGCGCTCTCGACTGGCCGCTCGACGGTGACCTCATCTACCGATTCGGCCTGCAGCGCCAGCCCAACGGAACGACGGTCCGTTGGAACGGGATCGGCATCTCGGCGCCGACCGGCACCCCGGTCCGGGCCGTTCGCGCCGGGCAGGTCCTCTACGCGGGCCCCTTCGAAGGGTACGGGCCGATCGTGATCCTGCATCACGGAGGGGGCTTCTACACGCAGTACATGTACCTCGAGGACATCGGCGTCGTGGAAGGCCGCCAGGTTCAGGCCGGGCAGGTCGTAGGCACCGTCGGCGGCAGGGACACGCCCGAGGGCCCCCATGTGGAGTTCCAGATCCGTGCTCCCGTCGACGGCGACCTGCCGCGTGCGCAGGACCCGCTCGAGTGGTTGAAGCCGCTGGCCGACGAGTGAGCCTCCACCCCGTAGTCGGTCACCGGGACGAGCGCGCGTCGTTGGCCGCGGCCCACGAGCGCCACGTCCTCCCGGCCGCCCTCCTCCTCCACGGCCCGCGCGGCGTGGGCAAGCAACGCCTGGCCCTCTGGCTCGCTCAGCTGCTGGTATGTGATGCTCCGAGCGACTCGGCCGGCGACGCCTCCGGCACGGCGCCGTGCGGGTCCTGTCCGTCGTGCCGCATGGTGCTCGGGTTGGAGCATCCGGACGTTCACTGGTACTTCCCCCTGGCACGGCCGAAGGGAGCCACGGGCGACAAGCTCGTCGATGCCCTCGAGCAGGCGAGGCTCGAAGAGATTGCCGAGATGCGGGAGCAACCCCTGCGCCCCAGTCACAGCGAGGACGTGCGCGGCCTCTACCTCGGTACCGTGAAGAGCATCCGCTCACGTGCCCACAAGCGGCCGGTCATGGCCGCCGGTCCCATCTTCATCGTGGGCGAGGCGGAGCGTCTCGTTCCACAGGAGTCCAGCCCGGAAGCCGCGAACGCGCTGCTCAAGCTCCTGGAGGAGCCGCCCGGTGGAGGTCGCTTCATCCTGACGAGCAACGAGCCCGGACGCCTCCTGCCGACGATCCGCTCACGGGCCGTCCCGCTCCATCTCGGCCCGCTGGATCGCGGCGAAGTCTCGGAATTCCTCGAGTCGGCCACGGATGTCTCGGCCGACAAGGCGGTCTGGGCCGCCGCATTGTCACAGGGGTCTCCGGGGCGGGCCCTCGGCTTCCTTCCCGTCGCCGGCGAGCGGGGTCCGCTCGACCGTCTCCGACGGCGGGCCTACGAGCTCGTCACGGCGGCGCTGAGCCCAGGAACCGCCGCCGGATACGGTGTCGCCCTCGGATTTCCGCCCGCGGGCGCCCGTGGCCTCGTCGATCTCTTCGAGTTCGTCGAGGAGTGGGTGCGGGACCTGGCGGCCGTGGCCTCGGGTGCCTCGGCCTGCATCCTCAACCACGACGCCGCTTCCGAGCTGGAGAAGCGGGTGCGCGAGGCCCGGATCGCCCCGTTCTCGGCTGCCGACGCCTTCGCCGCCGTCGAGCGGGCACGTGAGCTCGCCTGGGCCAACGTGAACCCTCAACTCGTCGTCAGCGGCCTGGTCCGTGACCTGCGGAGCGCCCTGCGCGGCGGTGCCCCCGAAGGAGTCCCGGCATGAGCGCAGCGGACGAGAAGCTGACCCACCTGGACGCGGCGGGCCGTGCCAACATGGTCGACGTGTCGTCCAAAGACGTCACGGCCCGCCGGGCCGTGGCCGAAGGGCACATCGCCATGGCGGTGGCGACACTCGAGGCGATCGTCGGCGGGCAGACCCCCAAAGGCGATCCCATCAAGGTCGCCGAGCTCGCGGGAATCATGGCCGGGAAGAAGACCGCCGACCTCATCCCGCTCTGCCACGCGCTGCCGGGAGCGACGGTGCAGGTCTCCCTGGAGATCGACCAGAACCTACCGGGCATCCGGGCCCGTGCCGAGGCCAAGGTGAGCGGCCAGACGGGGGTCGAGATGGAGGCACTGACCGCAGTGTCCGTGGCGCTCCTGACCGTCTACGACATGGCCAAGGCCGTGGACCGCGGCATGCGCATCGGTGGGATCCGCCTGTTGGAGAAGGAAGGCGGAAAGTCGGGCAGGTTCACGGCGCCCGAGTAGGCGTCAGCTACCCGCTGCGCCGCTTCTGACGCTCGGCGCGACGGGAACCGTGAGCACGGCTCCGATCTTGAGGAATCGAGGACGCAGCCCCGGGTTCGCCTCGTTGATGTCGGCCACGAGCACCCCGTAGCGCAGCGCGATGTGCGACAGCGTCTCCCCGGGCTCGACACGATGCTCGACGAACGTCACGCGCTCCTCCGGCGGGATCTGAGCGTAGTTCACCTCGAATGTCCGGCCTCTTCCCTCCGGCACTCTCAGGCCACTCGAGCGTCCGGGCGGGGTCATGCCCCTCACGTACTGGGGATTGAGACGCTCGATCTCGTCGAGCGCCGACTCCGCGGCCATGGCGACCACGTCGAGCGTCGTCGCGTCCGGCACTTCGACCTCGTCGTAGACGAAACGGAGTGGCTCGTCGGGCGGCGCGATGCCGTAGGCCCGGGGGTATCCCGCGACGAGAACCGCACCGACCAGCTTGGGCACGAACTCGCGCGTCTCGCGCGGGAAGTGTGTTCGGAGGGCCCAGAAGAGGCTGTCGGAGGGCTCGACGCCCGGAGCCTGCTGCCGCAGGATCCTTCGCACCCGATTGGGACCGCCGTTGTACGCGGCCAGCGCCAGGAACCAGGAGCCGAAGTCCTCGCGCAGCTCGGCCAGGAAGCGCACGGCCGCCTCGGTCGAGCGGATCGGGTCGCGCCGCTCGTCCAGGAGGCGACTGACCTCCATGCCCATGCCCCGCGCGGTGCCCGACATGAACTGCCACATCCCTACGGCGCTCGCGACGCTCGCCGCCGACGGATTGTATCCGCTCTCGATGAACGGAAGGAACTTCAGCGAGGGCGGCAGCTCGGCCGCCTGGAGCGCCGAATCGATCGTGGGCTGGAAGCTCTCCATGCGCGCCAGGAAGACCGGCACGGCCGTGACGGCCGCGTCGCTCCAGTAGTCCACCCACGCCGCGACGGCCTCTTGGAACTCGGGGTCGGAGAGCATCGGGGAGGCCAGGATCTCGTCGTAGGGAAGCTCCTCCACCTGCTCACGCTCCGGCTCGATCCGCGGCTCGTACAAGACCGTCTCCTCGATCGACGCCGCCTCGAGCATTACCGGCCCGGCAGCTCCAGCGTGTCCCCCACCTCCGAGCGCGCATCCCCCCGAGACGAACGAGACGAGCGCCACGCATGCCACGATCCGAGCCCTTCGCCTCGGTACCGATCGGCGGCAGACGCGGTCCATGGCTGGATCCGGGGAGAAGGGACACATGTGGAAGGACTCGCTACATGCGGTAGTTCGGCGCTTCGCGCGTGATGGTGACGTCGTGGGGATGCGACTCGCGCAGCCCACCCGACGTGATCCGGTTGAAGCGAGCCTTCGTGCGCAGCTCGTCGATGGTTCCGGTTCCGCAGTAGCCCATGCCGCTCCTGAGGCCTCCCACCAGTTGGTAGATCGTATCCGACACCGGTCCCTTGTAAGGTACGCGTGCCTCGATCCCTTCGGGAACAAGTTTGTTCGTCTCGCGCTCGCCTTCCTGGAAGTAGCGGTCGGCCGAGCCCTCCTCCATCGCGGAGAGCGAGCCCATGCCGCGAACCGTCTTGAAGCGCCGCCCCTCGAGCAGGAAGCTCTCGCCCGGCGATTCGTCGGTCCCGGCCAGCATCGAGCCCATCATGACCGTGTGGGCTCCGGCCGCTAGGGCCTTCACGATGTCGCCGGAATAGCGGACGCCGCCGTCCGCGATGATGGGTACCTCGCCGCCGGCGCCCTCCACGGCGTCGATGATCGCCGTGATCTGGGGCAGCCCGACGCCTGTCACCACACGCGTGGTGCAGATCGATCCGGGCCCGACGCCGACCTTCACGGCGTCGACCCCCCTCTCGACCAGTGCCCGGGAGCCTTCGACGGTGCCGACGTTGCCGCCGATGAGCTGGATGTCGGGAAAGCGCTCCCGCACGGCGGCAACGGCGTCGAGGACGCCCTGCGAGTGTCCGTGCGCGGTGTCGACGACTATGACGTCGGCCCCGGCCTCCACGAGCAGCTTCGCCCGCTCCAGATCCCCCTTGGACGCGCCCACGGCCGCACCGACCCGCAGACGCCCATGCTCGTCTTTACAGGCGTTTGGATACATCCGCCGCTTGAAGATGTCCTTGACCGTGATCAGGCCCTTCAGACGCCCGTTGTCGTCCACCACGGGCAGCTTCTCGATGCGGTGCTCGTGCAGGATCGCCTGCGCCTGGTCCAACGTCGTCCCCACTGGGACGGTGACGAGGTTCTTGGACGTCATCACGGACGAGATCTGCTGATCCAACTCCGTCTCGAACTGCAGATCCCGGTTCGTGACGATGCCGACAAGAAGCCCTCCTTCCTCCACGATCGGTACGCCGCTGATCGAGAAGCGCGCCATGAGCTCGTGCGCGTCGCGGAGCGACGAGTCCGACGTCAACGTGATCGGATCCAGGATCATCCCGCTCTCGGAGCGCTTGACCCGGTCCACCTCGCTCGCCTGCCGCTCGGGAGTGAGATTCTTGTGGATGATGCCGATCCCACCCTCCCGGGCCATCTGGATCGCCATCGCCGACTCCGTCACGGTGTCCATCGCGGCGGCCAGAAGTGGTATCCGGAGCTCGATCCCGCGGGTGGCGCGAGTCGAGACGTCGGTGTCCTTGGGGTGGACGAGCGAGTGCCCGGGAACGAGCAGCACGTCGTCGAAGGTGAGCGCTTCCTGGAGAATCCGTGCCTCGCTTCCGGACCTCGATGGCATCAGTGCAAATCCCTTTCAAATGACGAACGCTCGCCCCCGGTCATGGCCCGTTGGTGGGCCGCCGGGAGGCGAGCGTAACTCGCTCCGAAGAGCGTTCCTCTTTCCATAGGGGAGGATATTGGGACCGTGTGTGAGCGTCAACGGCCCTCGGGCCCCGACCCGATCTGCTCTTACGAGCCCTCCGGAGACCCCCGGTCCGTCTTCGAATCGGAGGGGACCGGGGCCGCCGAGCCCGTCCGATCTCCGTCCTCGCCCGTGGGCTCGAGTGCCTGGTTGAGGTCCGCCAGGATCTGCTTCCCGGCCGAGGACACGCCCGAGAGCACCCTGTCCGCGGCCGAGATGAGCTGGAACGCCTCCCGGATCGTGGTCGGGCTCACGGCACGCTTGCGCAGCTTGTCCTCCAGGCCTTCGGCGAACTTCTGCAGGCCGGACGCCTCCACGGTCTCCGCGGTGGCGTACTTGGACTCGAGGAACTCGATGTAGTCGAGCACCTGGTAGATCTGCTCGTCGGGCAGACTCTCGATCTTGCGCAGCAATCGCTGCCGAAGGACGTCGTGCATGTCCGTAAAGTATCGACCGTGCCGGACGGCGCCCACCTTGCCACGGGACCGAATCCGGGTAACGTCCGTGCCTATGTCATTCTTGCCCTTGCGGCCCGTACCGATCGCCGAGGCAGCGGACGCCCAGTACGACGAGTGGCTGGACTGGCTCGCCGGCGCCCTGGACGATTCGGCCTGCGACCGCAACGAGCTCTGCCGCCAGATCCTCACGGACATCTACTTCCCGCAACACGCGGGGGTTGATCCGTCGACCCTGCCGCCCACCCAGCGGCTGGCGCTGCTGCAGATGGATCCGCGGCATGTGACGCTCGAGCCCGAGTACTACAAGGACATCGACTCGGAGAAGTACGCGCCGCGCAAGCCGCTCCTATGGCTCTGGGAGATGTTCGATCGGAGCGCGCTCGGCGAGAACATCGCGCTCGGGATCCCGTTCCGGCGGATCCTCGCCAAGCACGTGTTCGCGAGCTGTGGCGAGAACTTCAAGGCGTTCACGCACGTACGCTTCTCGTACGGTTACAACATGAACGTCGGGGACAACGTCGTCATCCATCGGCACGTCCTGCTCGACGACCGCGGCGGCATCGACATCGGCGACGGCTCTTCTGTGGCGGACTTCGCCAACGTGTACTCGCACACGCACAACATCGTCGACGGGCGCATCGTGTACATGCCGAAGACGGTGATCGGAAAGGGCGTGCGGATCACGTACCACGCCACCATCCTGGCGGGGACCCATCTCGCCGACGACTCCATGGTCGGCGCCGGGGCGATCCTGACGAAGGACACGGAGCCGCACTGGCTCTACGTCGGTGTCCCCGCGAAGAAGATCCGTGAGAAGTCCCAGGATGAGCGGGCCGGCAAGGCACCGCCGACCGGCGACCCGATGGCGGACGAGTAGGGTCTAGCCTTCTTCCTCCTCGTGCTGCTCCTGCAGCCGTCTCACCACTTCCGGATCCGCGAGCGTCGTGGTGTCGCCCACCGTCCGGCCCTCGGCGATGTCGCGCAGGAGACGCCGCATGATCTTCCCGGAACGCGTCTTGGGTAGATCGGCCGCGTAGACGATCAGCTCGGGCTTGGCGATCGCTCCGATCTTCTTGCCGACGTGCTCCCTCAGCTCGCTGAGCAGCTCATCCGTCGCGTCGAAGCCCTCCTTGAGCGTCACGAACGCGGCGATGGCCTCGCCCTTGATGTCGTGCTTCTTGCCCACCACCGCAGCTTCGGCCACGGAGTGGTGATCGACGAGGGCGCTCTCCACCTCCATCGTCCCGATGCGGTGGCCCGCCACGTTGAGCACGTCGTCGACGCGCCCCAGGATCCAGAAATACCCGTCCTCGTCGCGCTTGGCCCCGTCGCCGGGGAAGTAGATGTCCTTCCACTTCGACCAGTACGTGCTCCGAAACCGCTCGTCGTCGCCCCACACGGTCCGGAGCATCGAGGGCCACGGCGAGGTGATGGCCAGATATCCGGCGGAGCGCTCTTCCCCGGCGTCGTTGAGGATCGTCGCCTCGATACCGGGGAACGGTAGCGTCGCCGTCCCGGGCTTGGTCTCGGTCAGGCCGGGAAGCGGCGTGATCATGATCGAGCCAGTCTCGGTTTGCCACCACGTGTCGACGATCGGACAGCGCTCCCCGCCGATGATCTTGTGGTACCAGACCCACGCTTCGGGATTGATCGGCTCACCCACCGTGCCGAGAAGCCGGAGCTTCGACAGGTCGGAGTTTCCGGGCCAATCGTCGCCCCACTTCATGAAGGCGCGGATCGCGGTCGGGGCCGTGTAGAAGACCGTCACGCCGTACTTCTCGCACAGCTGCCAGAAGCGGCCGCGGTCCGGCGTGTCCGGCGCCCCCTCGTACATCATCACCTGGGCGCAGTTGGCCAGCGGCCCATAGACGATGTAGCTGTGCCCGGTGATCCAGCCGACGTCGGCGGTGCACCAGTACACGTCCTCGTCGTGCAGGTCGAAGACCGTCTTCGTCGTCGCGTAGGCCTGCGTGAGGTATCCACCGGTCGTGTGGACGACGCCCTTCGGCTTTCCGGTCGTGCCCGAGGTGTAGAGGATGAACAGCGTGTCCTCGGAGTCCATTGGCTCCGCCGGGCAGTCCGCCGAGGCCCCTTCGATAAGGTCGTGATACCACTGGTCCCGGCCCTCCTGCATCGTGGCGGAGACCTGCTCGCTGAGCTCCCCACCCCGGCGCACCACCACCACGTGCTCGACGCTGGGCGAAGTCTTGAGCGCCTCGTCCGAGTTCGCCTTGAGCGGTACGACGCCGCCGCGCCGCCAACCGCCGTCGGCGGTGATGAGCACCTTGGCCTCGGCGTCGTTGTTGCGGTCCGAGAGGGACTCCGGGCTGAAGCCACCGAAGACCACCGAGTGGATCGCGCCGATCCGTGTGCAGGCGAGCATCGCGACGACGGCCTCGGGAATCATCGGAAGATAGATCGTCACCCGATCGCCCTTACCGACGCCGAGCCCCTTGAGCGCGTTCGAGAAGCGACTGACCTCGTCGAGCAGCTCCCCGTAGGTGAAGGTGCGGGTATCGCCCGGCTCTCCCTCCCAGATGAGCGCCTTCCTGTCCGCCCGGCCGGCCTCGACGTGCCGATCCAGGCAGTTGTACGAAACGTTCAGCTTCCCGCCGACGAACCACTCGGCATAGGGGGGCGACCATTCCAGGACGGTGTCCCACGGCTCGAACCAATCGAGCTCGCGGGCCCACTCCGCCCAGTACGCTTCCCTGTCGGCAGACGCACGGTCGTATATGGAGGTGTCATTCACGTTCGCCGCGGCCCGGAATGCCTCCGGGGGGGCGAAGCGACGGTTTTCGTCCAAGAGGGCTTCGAGTGATCCAGACTCGCTGCTCATCGTCTTCCCTTTCTAGTCACGTGAAGAGGGCGGTACATGCCATCCGACCGGAGCCCAATGTGCACATCACTCCCGAGCGGGGAAACACCGGGCGGGGATTCCACGGGGGGCCCTCACTCCTGCGGAATCAACCGCTGGAGCTCGACCGAACCGAGAATGCCCCGGAACGCCGACATCGCCGTTCCGGCCAGCCCCCGGATCGCCCCCGGTCCCTCGGCGATCACCGCTCGGGGAAGCCGCAGCTTGAACCGGACCTCGCTTTCGGCGGCCCCGGGCTCCTCGCTTCCGTCCTTCAGCCGCAGGCGGAGCGTGAGCGGCGTCGCGTACCCCTCCGGAAACGTACGCCGCGAGAGACGACCCAGCTCGCGCAGCACCTCCGTCGGATCCCCGAGGTCGTCGAGGTCCACGAGGTCCACCACCAGCGCGAGATTTCCGGTCAGCCCGCGGCTGGTCTCGTCCAGGTACACGTCCACGCTGACCGGCTCCGGTGCGGTCGGCGAGTGGAAGAAGAGGTAGGCGCTACGGGTCGACTCTCCCTCCCAGCGCCCCTCGAACTGGTGGCTCGTGGTCTTCTGCAGACCAGAGAGCTCCCAGCCGGACTTTTCGACGCCCTCACGCACTGCCTCGATGAGGGGCTCCAGCGTGAGGATCCCGTCCTCCGCGTCCTCCGCGCTCATGGCTTACCCACGCCAGTCGATACTCCCAAGTGAACCCCCCGGATTCATTCAGGTTGACACCGATTCCGAAGCCCGTGTAACGTTGCCATTACGGCAGTTACGCGGATTCCGGACTGGACATCTCGAATAGCAAGATGGCGACGACAGTCGATTCGAGCGATCTGAGGTTGCGACGTGCCCTTGAAGCGAGCGGTCAGCGCTTCACGGAGCAGCGTGCTGCCGTGTACCGGTATCTCGCGAGCACGGACGTGCATCCCACGGCGGACGAGGTCTTCCTCGCCGTGCGTGAAGATCTTCCCGGAATCTCCCTCGCGACCGTCTACAAGAACCTCGAGACGCTGGTGGGCTGCGGTCTGGCCATCAAGCTGACGTTCGCCGAGGAGTCCGCCCGCTACGACGGCTGCATGGATCCGCACCATCACGCGCGATGTCTGGTCTGTGGCCGTGTGACGGACATTCCGGGCCAGCTCGCCGAAGGCGAGATCGAGGCCATCCGCCGACGCTCGGAGGGCTTCACCATCACCGACCACCGACTCCAGCTCTCCGGCTACTGCGCGTCCTGCCTGCCCGAGGGCGGGCGCCCTCCTGCGCGAGCCTGACACCACACCACAACACGGCCGACCCGTACGACAATGAGCGCCCCCCCACGCACCTGCCGGACCGCCCTTGCCGCGGCCCTGATCGCCGGACTGGCGACCGGGACCGGAGTATCGGGCCAGGAGGTTTCAGACCTCCAGGACCATCTGGAGGGCGTCTACGCCTCGTCGGGACTCAACGGCGCCACGTGGGGAGCCGTCGTCGTCTCGCTGGACTCCGGAGACACGCTCTTCGCGGTGCGCGCCGACTCGGCGCTGGCGCCCGCGTCGAACATGAAGCTCCTCACGACCGCCGCCGCCCTCCACGTGCTCGGCCCCGACTACCGTTTTCGGACGTACCTGCTCACGGACGGCATCGTGCGTGACGGAGTGGTCGATGGGGACCTCGTCCTCTACGGGACGGGAGATCCCGGCATCTCGGCGCGCTTCTA
>JASFUR010000016.1:0-16806 GCA_050050215.1 Gemmatimonadota bacterium | reverse complement strand
CCCCCCCGAAGCTAGGGATTTCTCGCGTGCGCGAAGTTCGGAAGAACGGCGTCCGGCACACCCAGCCCGTCGACCAGAACCTCGCAGCAATCCCCGACCTCTTCGCAGAGCGCACTCACCCGGCTCCGGATGGCGCGTGCCTTGTTCGGCTCGAAGTATCGCGACTCCAGGAACCACCCCCGATCCGCCTCCAAACGCGACAGGGCGTAGAGGGAAGCGAGCGAGCGTAGAGCCTCGGACAGGCCGGGTGTGGGGGCGCGGGCGACGGCATCGTCGAGATGCTCGAAGAGCACGTGCTCCACATGGGCGCGCGCCAGCGTCACGAGGTGGTCCTGACATTCGGTCACGGCCTTGAACGAGTCCATGCCCGCCTCGAGGCGCGCGCGGATCCTGGTCGCCGCCGACCGAAGGAGTCGCTCCTCGCGGTAGCGCAGGGCTCCCTTGTGGAACTCCGGGTCGAGGAGGTGCTCCTCGTCGGTTCGGCGGGTCGCGACGGGATTGAGCTCGGTGACAGCGGTCTCCGCCCGCTCCCGCAGATAGCGCAGGGCCCTGCGGAGGTTGAGGTCGCCCATCTCGTCGCGAAAACGTGAGAGGAGTCCCTTCGCCACGAGCTGATAGAGCACGAAGTTCGCGCCTTCGAACGTGGTGAAGACGTCGGTATCGGCCTTCAGATCCGCGAACCCGCTCTCGGCCAGGTAGCCGCGGCCGCCGCATGCTTCGCGGCCGGCCTGCAGCGAGGCGACGCAGTGCTCCGATGCATACGCTTTCAGCCCGGCGGCCGCGCCCTCCAGCGCCGGGTCTCCGGACCTCTCCGGGTCGGCCGCCCATGCCTGCAGGTCTCGCACGGCGAAGTGGAGCGCGAAGGTCGTTGCGAGGCGGGGCAGGAGGGCTCGTTGGATCAGCGGATAGTCGAGAATGGGCTGCTCGGGTTCCTGGTCGGGCCCGAACTGACGGCGCTCGGCCGCATAGCGGATCGCGGTCGTCAGGCCGACCTTGGTCGCGCTCACGGAGGCGGCGGCGATGCTGACCCGCCCGAGCACGAGTGTTCTGAGCATGCCGAAGAACCGGCGGCCAGGACTCGGAATCGGACTCTCGTATCGTCCCTCGGCGTCGATGGAGGCGAAGCGGTCGAGCAGGCTCTGCCTCGGCACGCGGACCTGGTCGAAGCGGATGCGCCCGTTGTCGACGCCGTTGAGCCCCTCCTTCTCTCCGCAGTCTTCAATGCCGACGCCGGGAAGAACCGCTCCGGCTTCGTCACGTATCGGTACCAGCACTGCATGGACTCCATGGTCCTCGTCCGCGACGACGATCCTCGCGAAGACCGTGGCCAGCCGCCCGTGCAAGGCGGCGTTCCCGATGTAGTCCTTGGTGGCAGCGTCGTTCGGCGTATGGACGACGAGCTCGTCGGTCTCCGGATCGTAGGTGGCGGTCGTCTCCATGTCGCGCACGTTCGAGCCGTGGCCCGTCTCGGTCATGGCATAGCAGCCCGGCAGCTCGAGCGAGCCGATGCTGCGCAGCAGCTCCTCGTGATGGCGCTCGGTTCCCAGCTGGAGGACGCTCCCGCCGAAGAGCCCGAACTGGACGCCGAACTTCACCACGACGCTCAGGTCGCCGTACGCGAGCGTCTCGAAGACGGCGACCGCCGCGCCGGGGTCGTCGGACCCACCGAACCGCTCGGGATAACCGAGCCGTCCGAGCCCCTCGTCGGCGAGCAGGCGCAGGGCGTCGAGCACCCGCTCCCGGTACTCGGCGGTGGGCAGGTTCGGGGAGATGAGCAGTCGGGGATCGGAGAGCAGCTTCCGAACGCGCGAGCGGAGCTCGGCGTGGTCCCGCTCCAGGAACTCGTACATGCGAGAGCCGTCGAAGGCGGCCTCGGGTGCGCCGGTGGGTGCGGGCTCCGGATGCGGATGAGACGGTCCGCCCAGCATCGCACGAGCCGATTCGGCACCGAGGCAGCCGAGCGAAATCTCGAGCGCCCGCAGGGCATCCTCGGACTCCTGGTCCGACCAGGGACCGGGCTCACCGCTCGCGCGCCAGAGCGCGAGCCCCAGATCCGTGAGCGACCGGGCGGCCGCCTCGGCGCTCGTGAGGGACGCCGCCCGCACGCGGTTCCTGAGCGCCTTGATGTCGGTTGCCGAAGGGGGCGCATCGGGGTCGAGCCAGCCCTCTAGAATCCCGCGGGCGTCGGCTCCCAGCCAGGGAAGGTCGTGGAGCGTCTCCCCCAGAATCTCGCGCTCGGGCGGGGAAAGAACGCCGTCGGACCAGGCGTCGAGGACGAACGGAATGAATGGAATGAGGTCCGGCCGGTCTTCCGGCCAGACCGGTGCTGTCTGTGTGGAGTCCTTCAAGACGTTTCTCCGCGGCGAAGCGCGTGTGAGCGGGCCTTGATCCTGCGATCCGGTTCCGCCAACGTGGCCACCCTCCGGGTGGAGCGCACACCCGAACAGTACCCTCCAGGGAGGTGAAGCACGATGGCAGAGCCGCTGGTCGGCGTGGTGATGGGGTCGAAGTCGGACTGGGACACGATGGCACACACGTCGAAGACGCTCGACGAGCTCGGGATCGCACACGAAGTGCGAGTCATGTCTGCACACCGGACCCCGGATGTCGCCGCCGAGTACGCAGCCACAGCGGAGGAGCGGGGCCTCGAGTTGATTATCGCCGCGGCGGGGGGCGCCGCCCACCTGGCCGGGGTGCTGGCGTCGAAGACGACGCTTCCGATCCTCGGCGTGCCCATGAGCGCCTGGGCGCTGGATGGACTGGATTCGCTGCTCTCCACCGTGCAGATGCCCCGGGGCGTTCCCGTGGCGACCCTCGCCATCGGCAAGGCAGGCGCCGTCAACTCGGCGCTCCTGGCCGGCCAGATCCTCGGGCTGAAGCACCCCGAGATCCGCGACGCGGTGAAGAAGGATCGGGAGAGCCGGCGTCAGGCCGTCCTCGCAGACTCGGATCCCAGAGCGTAGGCTAGAAGCCCGCCGCAATGCCCACGGAGTCTTCCATGCGTCGATCCACCCGCATATCCGCGCTCCTCGCGCTCCTGGTCGTGCCGCTCGCGACCGGATGCGTGAAGCGGAGCACGTATCAGGCCGCCCTCGCCGATGCCGAGGACGTCGAGATGGAGCTACGCCAGGACCTCGAGCGGAGCTGGGCCAATGAGGACAGCCTGGAAGCCGAGATCGCCGACCTAGAAGGCGTCATCGATGGGCTCGAGGCCGACATCGAGGATCTGGAGAACCAGAGAGACGAGCTGCAGGAGCGGCTCGGCCTCGCGGCCGAGGAGGTCCACAGGTTCGAAGTGCTCCTGAGCGATCAGGGCGCCGAGTACGAGGCGTTGCAGGAGCGACTGGCCGCGTTGCGCGCCGTCGAGGAGGAGGTCCGTGAGCGGAACCGCATCTACGAGGACGTCCTCGGACGCTTCCGGTCGCTGATCTCCGGCGGGCAGGTCGCCGTCTCGATCGTCCGGGGACGCATGGTCATCCAGCTGCCCCAGGACATCCTCTTCCCGTCGGGGAGCGCGACGCTCAACGCGGAGGGGCGCAGGACTCTGACCGAGGTCGGCGAGGTGCTGGCGGAGATCACGGACCGTACCTTCCAGGTCGAGGGGCACACGGACGACGTGCCCATCTCGACACCGCAGTTTCCGTCGAACTGGGAGCTCTCGAGCGCCCGTGCGCTGTCGGTCGTGCGCCTGCTGATCGATGCCGGTGTGCCGCCGGAGAACCTGTCCGGCGCGGGATACGGAGAATATCAGCCCGTCGCCTCGAACGACGACCGCGAAGGCCGTCGCCTCAACCGGCGCATCGAGATCGTGATGTTGCCCAACCTGGACGTCATCGCCCAGACGGAGCCCCTCTGATGCTCGACGAAATCCGCCAGAAGATCGAAGACGAGATCGAGCGGCTCACCGTGGAGCTGCAGCGTGAGCTCCCGAAGCGCATCAAGATCGCCATGGAGCACGGCGATCTGCGCGAGAACGCCGAGTTCAAGGCGGCCAAAGAGCGGCAGGCGTTCGTCGAGGCGCGCCTGAACCACCTGACCTCGCGCATGACCGAGCTCTCGAAGATCGACGTCAAGGAGATGCCGTTCGACAAGGTCGGCTTCGGCTCGCGCGTCACGATCGAGGACGACTCGGGGGACGAGCACACGTTCACGATCACGGCCGGTGACTTCATCGACCTGGACGGAGGCCAAGTCTCCCTGGCGTCGCCCATCGGTCGCGGGCTGCTCGGTGCCGCCGAGGGTGAAGAGGTCGTGGTCACGCTACCGAGGGGCGAGCGCCGCTACACCGTGCTCTCGCTGGTCACGCTGCCCCAGCAGCTGGAGAGCCAGGAAGGCTGACGTCCCCGACGTCGTCCCGTCAGCGGAGGGCCGTCTCCACGACCTCGACGGCCCGCTGGACCTCCTCCTCGGCGATCCAGTGCCCGATGCGGTAGTCGCGAGCCACGAGGTTGGCGGCCGCGTGCCGTAGACGGGCACGCCCCTTCTCGGCCAACGCGATCGGGATCGCGGGGTCGGAAACACCGTGTCCCCAGAAGATCGGCGCGGACGGGGGTGCGACGCCGGACTCGTCGAGCTCTGCGTGGGCGACCAGGAAGCCCGAGAAGATCGCCACCGCCGCGACCGAGCCCGGTCGCGAGAGCGCGTAGGCCAGGCTCGTCGTGCCTCCCTGGGAGAAGCCGCCGAGGACGATCGAGCCCGGCTCGAAGCCGACGATCTCCGGGACCTGGTCGAGGAAGTCGTCCAGCTTGCTCATGCTCTCGTCCAGCGTCTCTTCGACCACCCGGTCCTCGGCCACGTAGCGGTACCAGGCCGAGCCCGGTCCGTATCCCCAGGTCGACGCGGGGAAGGGGGCTTCGGGGGTGAGGAGTGTCCAGGCTGGAGGCAGGAGCGGTCGCAGACCCTGCAGGTCGCGCCGGTTGCTGCCGCGTCCGTGCAGGAGGACGACCACGACGGAGCCGTCGGTGGCTCCCTCCGGCCGGTCCATCACGAAGTCGAGCGCGGCCCGTGCGGGGGCGTCGCTCACGGCAGGGGCGTCAACCGCCGCTCGATGTCGGCTCGCTCGGCCTCCAGCCACTCCGGGAGCTTCAAGCTGGCTCCTAGCGAATCCTCGGGCTCGTCGACCGCGAAGCCGGGTGTATCGGTGGCGATTTCGAGCAGCAGTCCGTCCGGCGCCCTGAAGTAGATGCTCTCGAAGTAGGTCCGGTCTCTCACCGGCGTGACCTCGATGCCGAGCGAGAGCAGGTGGTCACGCCACGCGGCTTGCTCCTCGCCGCTCTCCGCCCGGAAGGCGATGTGGTGCGTCTGGCCGGCTCCCGGGCCCGCGACGTCTCGCGAGCTCTCCCAACCGAAGAGGGTAAGGGCCGAATGGGGGGCGACGCTCGACCCGTCGTAGCTCGCCCAGAAGAAGTGCTTCGTCCTGCCGTCGTCCTGGTTGAGCGTCTTCTTCACGAGGCTCAGGCCCAGCGCGCTCTCGTAGAACTCACCCGCTGCCTCCAGGTCGTCGGTGATGGCGGTGATGTGATGGATGCCGTCGAGCGCCATGTCGGGCGTCACTTCCGGCACCGGCTCGGGATGCGTGAGCGCGGCGGTGGCCACCTGGTCCCGGCCTTCGGGCAGCCGCGCGGCGGGCGGGGTGATCAGCTTCTGCCCCAGCGCGTCAGCGGGCTCGTCGATGGTATATCCAGGACCGGCCGTGGCGATCTCGAGGATCTGACCGTCGGGATCGGCGAGGTAGAGGCTCGTGAAGTACCCCCGGTCGATGGGACCGCTCACCCGCACGCCCGCGTCCGTGAGGCGTCGCTTCCACTTCAGCTGTGCCTCGGGGGTCGCGACGCCCAGGGCGAGGTGGTGCACGCCGCCTACGCCCCAGTGCCCGCGTCGCGCGTGCGCCCACTCGAAGAAGGTCAGGATCGTGCCCGGCCGGCCGCCTTTCCGGCCGAAGTACAGGTGGTACGCGCCCGGATCGTCGAAGTTGACGGTCCGTTTGACGAACTCGAAGCCGAGCAGGTCGCCGTAGAACGCGAGCGTCCTGGCCGCGTCCGTGCAGACCATCGTGATGTGGTGGAAGCCACGCGTTTTGAGTGCGGTCATGGTGGGTCGGTGCCTTCGATCTTGAAAGACTGTCTGAACATCGGTTGTCAGGTGATCCCTACAAGGTACGTCGGAATCGCCTCGTGGCGATGACCAGCCCCGCCACGGCCATTCCGCTGAGCACCGTGAACTGCACCCACAGCTCCCGGAACGTGGCCCCCTTGAGGAAGATGGCGCGCACGATCTCGAGGAAATGTCGCAGCGGGTTCACCAGTGTCAGTCGCTGAAAGAACTCGGGCATGGTCGAGATCGGATAGAGGAAGCCCGACAGGATGATCGCCGGCAGCAGGAAGAGGAACATGGCCAGGAAGGCCTCCTGCTGAGTCGAAGAGATAGTCGAGATGAGGAGCCCGAAGGAGAGCCCGGCCAGAATGAAGAGCGCCGCCGCGAGCAGGAGCGTCACCGGGGAGCCCCTGAACGGGATCTGGAACCAGAGCAGCGCGACAGTCGTGACCAGCGTGAGCTGCACCAGCGCGATCCCGGCGACCGGCAACGTCTTGCCCAGCATGAGCTCGCCCGCAGAGAGCGGCGAGACCAGGAGCTGCTCCAGGGTACCCACCTCCCGCTCGCGCACGACGGCGAGCGCCGTGAGCAGCAGGCACATGAGGAGCACGATCACACCGATGACGGCAGGCACGTTGTAGACGCGCGACTCCAGTGAGGGATTGAACCAGGCGCGGGCCCGCAAGTCGATACCGAGCGCGGGCGCCGGCGCGCCGGCGGGCCTCCCGAGTCCGCCCGCGGCGCCCATCGCTCCCGGCAGGCTGCTGCCGGTCGGCCCCCGGGCGACTTGCGCACCGAGCTGCTGCACGATGCGGGTCGCATACCCCTGAGCGACGGTTGCCGTGTTGGAGTTGGTGCCGTCGACGAGGAGCTGAACCGCCGGCGAGCGCCCGGCGAGGAGATCGACGCCGTAGTTCGCCGGGATCTCGAGGCCGACGACCGCTTCTCCGTGGTCGAGCGCATATCCGAGGTGAGCGGCGCGATCCGACGTGGACACGACACGGAAGTAGCCAGATGCGGTCAGCGCCGAGACGAGCTCCCGGGACTCGGCGGACTGGTCGTGGTCGACCAGCGCCGTGGCGACGTTGTGCACGTCGGTGTTCACGGCGTAGCCGAACAGGAGCAGCTGGATGATGGGCGACACGAAGATGACACGCTTCGTGCGCTCGTCGCGGAAGAGCTGACGCAGCTCCTTCACCACCATCCTCCGGATGCGGAGGAACGAGAGCCTTCTGCGCTCGGCGCTCATGCCGCGAGCTCCTTCTTGAAGGCTCGGGTGGCCAGCGTGAGCCCGACGAGCGCATACAGCAGCATGAGGAGCGCCTGGGGCCAGAGCACCGTGGC
The DNA here is from genome assembly GCA_050050215.1 of Gemmatimonadota bacterium. Classification (GTDB taxonomy): domain Bacteria; phylum Gemmatimonadota; class Gemmatimonadetes; order Longimicrobiales; family Gaopeijiaceae; genus UBA2982. Next base: position 9,369 of record JASFUR010000016.1, on the reverse strand, counting down.
GCCGACCCCCTTCAGGAAGATCCCCCGCGTGACGGTCACGTAGTACCGTGCCGGAATCAGGAACGTGACGCCGCGCAGCACGGTCGGCATGCTCGCGATGTCGAACAGGAAGCCCGACAGCAGGACGGCGGGCAGGTAGGTCGCGACCATCGCGATCTGCGTGGCCAGCACCTGCGACTTCACGGCGGCCGAGATGAACATCCCCAGACCGAGAGCGCCGGTGAGGAACAGGATCGTGAGCACGGCCAGGAGGAGCAGGCTGCCGTTGAGCGGCGTTCCGAAGATGAACATGCCGGCGGTGACCGTGACCGCGACGTCGAGGATGCCGATGGCGAGATAGGGCAGGAGCTTGCCCACGACGACCTCGACCCGGCTCACCGGGGTGGCCGCGAGTTGCTCCATCGTGCCGCGCTCCCACTCGCGGGCGATGGTCAGCGCGGTCAGCATCGCCGCGATGATCGACATGATGACCGCGATGAGACCCGGCACGATCATGTTCCGGCTCTCGAGGTTCGGGTTGTACCAGGTGCGGGTCTCGAGCGAGACCGCCGGACGCAGGTCCTGCCCGGGCATGAGCGCCCGCGCACCATGCCGCGTGGCGATGGCGTCGGCATAGTTGAGTGCGATGGTCGCGGTGTTGGCGTCGCTCCCGTCGAGGAGTAGCTGCACCTCGGCCGGGCGGGTCGGCGACGCGAGCTCGCTGGCGTAGCCCGGAGGGATCGTGATCACGCCCTTCACCGAACCCACGATCAGGCTCTCGTCAACCTCCGGCGCGGACTCGAGGTATTCGACGACGGTGAAGTAGCCGCTCGCCACGAATGCGTCGATCAGCTCGCGGCTCTCGGCCGTGCGGTCCTGGTCGAGCACCGCGACCGGGATGTCGTTGACGTCCCAGGTGATCGCGTAGCCGAAGAAGAGCAGCAGGAAGAGCGGCAGGGCGAACGCGAGGATCATGCTGCGCGTGTCCCGTCGCAGCTGGATCCACTCTTTCCGGGCGACCGCGAGGAGACGCACGAGGTTCATGGCGTCAGCCCACCACCGCGCCGCCTTCGGCGCGCACCAGGGAAACGAAGACGTCCTCGAGAGAGGGCTCGATGGGTTCGATGTCGTCCACCCGCCTTCCGGCGTCTTCGAGCGCCTTCCGCACGATGCGCTCGCCCTCGCCGGCCTGCCGGACCGTCACGTGGAGGGCCCGTCCGAACATCGCGGCGTCCAGCACCCCCCGGACCGAGTCCAAGGCTTCCACGGCGCGCGGCGCGTCGTCGGTCCTGACGTCCAGGATCGGCTCGACCACGCGCGTCCGGAGCGCGTGCGGCGCGTCGAGCGCGATGAGACGGCCTCGGTTCATGAGCGCGAGTCGACTGCAGTACTCGGCCTCCTCCATGTAGTGGGTGGAGACGAAGACCGTCGTGCCGTGGGACGCCATCTCGGTCACGAGGTCCCAGAACCGTCGGCGCGCCACGGGATCCACGCCGGAAGTCGGCTCATCGAGGAACAGGATCGGGGGCTCGTGCACGAGCGCGCACCCCAGCGCGAGGCGCTGCTTCCAGCCGAGTGGGAGCTGATCCGTGACGCGATCCTCGGAGTCCTCGAGGTCCGCCATCTCGAGGATCCAACGGCGGCGCTCTTCGAGTCGGTCGCCGTAGACGCCGTACAGTCCCGCGAAGAGCTCGATGTTCTCGTTCACGGTCAGGTCGGAGTAGAGCGAGAACTTCTGGGACATGTATCCGATGCGCGTCTTGATGGCGGCGCGATCGTGGAAGATGTCGAGGCCCGCGATCTTTCCCTCGCCCTCCGTGGGCGCGAGCAGCCCCGTGAGCATCTTGATGGTCGTCGTCTTCCCGGCTCCGTTCGGACCGAGGAAACCGAAGATCTCTCCGGCCTTCACGTCGAACGTCACGTGGTCCACGGCGGTGAAGTCTCCGAAGCGCTTCGTGAGGTCGCGGACCACCACGGGGTCTTGCGATTCAGGCATCGCCGCCGGCCTTCTCGCCCTGGGTCTGCACGAGGTGGATGAAAAGATCCTCCAGCGAGGGCTCGACCTCCTCGACCTCGAGCAGCTCGATGCCTTCCTTCTCGAGCGCCCGGCGGACGTCGGCCTCGCTCGTCCCCGCGGGAACGAGCGCGTGCACGACCTCGCCGAAGAGCGTGGCGCTGTCCACTGCGGGTGTATGGCGCAGGAGATCGCGGGTCGCGCGAGGGTGGTCCGTGCGGAGCGACAGCATGGTGCCGGCCAGGGAGTCCTGCAGCACCATGGGCTCGTCCAACGCCAGGGTGCGGCCCTCGTGCATCATCACGACGCGGTCGCACCGCTCGGCTTCGTCGAGGTAGGACGTCGAGACGATGACGGTCACTCCCTGATGGACCATCTCGTGCAGGATCAGCCAGAGCTCCCTCCGCGAGATGGGGTCTACGCCGAACGTGGGCTCGTCGAGCAGCAGCACGTCGGGCTGGTGCACCAGAGAGCACGACAGCGACAGCTTCTGCTTCATGCCGCCGGACAGGTTGCCGGCCAGCCGGTCCTGGAACTCTCCGAGACGGCTGAACTCGTAGAGACGCTCGAGCCGGGCGGGGCGCTCGGCCTTCGGCACCTGGTAGAGGTCCGCATAGAAGGAGAGGTTCTCCGCTACCGTGAGGTCCTCATACAGCCCGAACCGCTGCGCCATGTAGGCGATGTGGTGCTTCACGCCTTCCGGGTCGGCGGCCACGTCGACACCCGCGACCCGGACCGCACCCGACGTCGGCCTGAGCACGCCTGCCAGCATCCTCAGCGTCGTGGTCTTGCCCGCTCCGTCGGGGCCGACGATGCCGAAGAGCTCACCGGAGCCGACCTCGAACGTCAGGCCGTCCACCGCGGTGATGTCGGCGAAGGTGCGGGTGAGCCCCTTCAGGGACGCGGCGGACTCGCTCACGCGCCGGCGCTCCTCAGCGTGACGTCGGCCGGCACGCCCGGCTTCAGCTCGAAGTCCGGGTCGCCGGTGATGCGGACTTTCACCGGGTAGACCAGTTTGGTGCGCTCCTCCCGCGTCTGGACGTTGCGGGGCGTGAACTCCGCCTCGCTGCCGATGAAGATCACCTCTCCCTCGTAGGTGTGGTCCGGGTACGAGTCCGACACGATGTCGGCGGCGAGGCCGAGCTGGACCAGCCCGATCTGGTCCTCGCGGATGTAGATGCGGACCCAGCGGTCGCTCGGGTCGAGGATCGTCAGCACGGGGGCACCGGGCTGCACGGTTTCTCCGGGCTCGCGGTGTCGCTCGGTGACGACGCCGGCGAAGGGAGCCGTGACCACGGCGTTGGCCAGCGTGGCCTCGGCCCGCGTCGCGTTGGCACGGGCCTGCTCGACCAGGGCGCGTTGGGCGTGGATCGTCTCGGCGCGTGGACCCTCGCGAACGAGAGCAAGCTGCTCTTCGGCTTGTTCCTGGGCGGCTACGGCCACCTCGAGTGCGGTCGCGGCCTGATCCATGGCCTGGCGGCTGATCGCGCCGCCGTCGAAAAGCGTCCTGGCCCGCTCCGCGTTCCTTCGCGCCTCGTCGGCTCGTTGCGCCGCGGACCTGGCCGCCGCCTCCGCCGTGGCGAGCTCCTGGGGCCGCGACCCACTCTCCAGCTCGGTCAGACGCGCCTGGGCGGCGGACAGCTGCGCGTTCGCGGCGCCCAGGGCGGCGTCGAGCTCGCGTGCGTCGAGCCGAGCGATCTCCTGTCCGGCCGTGACCTCGTCGCCTTCCCGGACCGCGATGGACTCGACGCGCCCCGGTGCCTGGAAGCCGAGGTCGGCATCCGTGGCTTCGACCGTGCCGGAGGCGAACAGCATGTCGCCACGGCCGTCCCCGTTCCGCGTGAAGTACCACGCGGCGACGGCCACCAGGACGAGAAGGGGGATCAGAACCCCGATGCGCTTCTTCATCGTGAAGCCTCCAGTGCTTCGGCCATCCAGTTCAGGTCGAGTGTCCCCGCGGCACGAGCGAGACGGATCCGGGAGAGCACGGCGTCGTAGCGGGCCTGGGCGTATCCGGCCCGGGCCTGGTAGAGTCCGGCCTCGGCACGCAGGCGGTCCGCCTGTACGCCGGAGCCTGCGTCGAGCGCGAGCGCTTCGATGCGCGACACTTCCTCCCATTGCGTGACTGCGAGCTCGAGGGCCTCGGCGCGAGCGTCCGCCTCCACGACCGCGGTCTCTGCCGCGTCCACGGTTTGGGCGACTTGGAGGCGCGTCGCCTCCAACTCATTGCGGGCGGCCGCGAGCTCGGCTTCGGCACGGCGCACCGAGGCGCTGCGCGCCCCGCCCGTGAAGAGCGGCCAGGAAACCTGCAAGCCGGCCTGCCACTCGAGGACGTGGTCGTCGTCGAGCGTTCCGTAGTCGAGGACGCCGGCGCCGGCTTGCACGGTCGGCAGCCGGCCCGCCCGCTCCTCGGACACGCGTGCCCGGGCGGCGAGCGCTGCGCGATCGGCGCGTTGGACTACGGGGCTCGCCGAGACGTCCTGTGACTCGGAGGAAAGCGTCGTGCCTGGCGCGACCGTCACATCGGACAGCGAGAGCGGCGAGAGGGTCGCGGGGTCGGCCGACATCTGGCGCGCCAGTGCGCGCACGGCCAGACCGACGCGCGCCTCGGCACTCGCCTGCCGGGCGCGAGCGTCCTGGAGAGACGCTCTCGCGCGGAGCACCTCGACCTCCGGAGCGGTGCCGGCGTCGAGCTGCCTCTGGGCGCGATCTGCCTCCTCCTGCAGCGCCCCGACCTGCGCGTTCGCGGCGTCGAGGCCCGCCTGAGCGGAGAGGACTCCCACGTAGGCGGAGGCTGTCTCCTCGATGACGGTCATCTCGGCAGCGGACAGGCCGTATGTGGACGCCTCCTCCATGGCGTCGGCGCCACGGATGCGCGCCGATCTCTCGCCGCCGTCGAACACCGTGTAGGCCAGCGCGAGACGCCCCTGGACCAACGTGCGGTCGAACGTCGGTGGGGAGGAGAAGTCGAGGCTGTGGAACGGCGCCACGATCATCGGCTCCTGGAACCGCGTGAGCGTGCCCTCGACCGATGCGCCGGGAAGGCGCGCCGCACGGGCGGCATCACCCGCCCCTTCGGCCGCCTCGACCCGGGCGGTGGCCGCAGCCACTGCGGGGTGCGCGTGGAGAGCCGCAGTCACGGCGTCGGTGATGGTGAGGGACTGGGCGGTCACGGTGGTCGGCCGGGTCAACGCCAGAAGCGTCATGACGCCGGCGGCGACCGGAACGGACCGACGTGGCCGAAGCCTTCGAGGTCGTGATGGTTTCATGAGTTGGATGTCCCGCGGGGCTCGAGCCCCGCTCGTACGAATGCCAGTGCGTGTTCGACGGCGAGTTGTCGGTCGTCGTCCTGCGACAGATCGATCGGACCCACGGCACGCAACATGGGCGCGACCAGAGTCATGAAGATCGGTTGGGATACGACGCTGAGGGTGGTCAACACCGGATGCCCGGGGCGCACGGAGCCTTCCTCCTCCCCTTCGAGCTGAAGTGCCGAGATCGTGTCCCTGACCCCCTTGAGGATCTCGATGACGACCGCAGGCGGACGCTTGCCCGCGGCGACTTCCTGAAGGAGCAGGTGCGGGAGATCCGGGTGGGTCCGGAAGTGATCGAAGTACGCCTCGACGATCTCGAGCATCCGGTCGAGCGCCGTGCCTCCGGAGTTGGCTGCCTCCGCCACCCGGGCGGCCATGGGCCGCAGGCCCTGCTCCAGAACGGCCGAATAGAGCGCCTTCTTCGAGCCGAAATGGTAGGTGACGGCCCCGAGGTTGGCGCCGGCCTCCCGTGTGATCGCTCGGACAGATGCGCCGTCGAAGCCTCGTTTGCCGAACAGCGCTCGGCCGGCGGCGATCAGGTCGTTGCGGGTGGTCCGGTCCGGGGCAGGGTCCTCGGGGTGTGCCGGGGCAGGTGCCTGGGCGTCGGTGCGATTGTTCGGATCAGTCATACGTTCGTATGAATAGAAAGACGGGGGCAGAGAAGCAAGTGGGGAGGACACCGGGCAGACGAAGTCCGTGAGGGCCCGACCACCGGCACGAATCGGGTCCACCGGGGTTCGTTCATCCCAGTTGGACCGCAGTCAGGACGCATTGCCAGAGCAGCATCAGAAGGAGCTTCCGATGGTCAAGACCCCCTCGACGATGGTCGCGCTAGGCACGACGGCCCCCGACTTCTCGCTCCCAGATCCAAGGACCGGAAAGATCGTGTCGCGCGACGACTTCGCCGACGCGCCGGCCCTTCTGGTCGTCTTCCTGTCGAACCATTGCCCGTTCGTGAAGCACATCGCCGACGAGCTGGCCGAGTTCAGCCGGGAGTACACGGAGAAGGGACTCGCGATGGTCGGCATCTGCGCGAACGACGTCTCGACGCACCCGGCGGACAGCCCGGAGAAGATGGCCGAGGAGGCGAACGCGCGCGGATACGCGTTCCCCTACCTGTACGACGAGTCCCAGGAGGTGGCCAAGGCGTTCCGGGCCGCTTGCACGCCGGACTTCTTCCTTTTGGATGCGGAGCGGAAGCTCGTCTACCGCGGGCAGTTCGACGACAGCCGACCGTCGCTGGACGCGCCGGTGACGGGGGCGGATCTGAGGGCTGCGTGCGACGCGGTCCTCGCCGGTGAGGCGCTACCCGAGGACCAGCACCCGAGCGTAGGCTGCAACATCAAGTGGAAGGCGGGCAACGCCCCGGCCTCGTTCGGCTAGGAACGTTCCACGAGTCGATGGACCCTGCCAGTCGACCAGGGGGGATAGAAATGGGCGCCGCCGGACTGACTTCCCGACGGCGCCCTACTGTCGCAGCCCAGCGCGATGGCCGGGTACGGCGCGAACAGCGACTACATCTAACGGTTCGGCTTAGAGGCCGATCCGGCGATCGCTTGCCCGTGCCAGGCTGGACAGGGTACTCGGACTAGACAAGGATCACCTCCTTATTTCGGTTCGACTTTGGGCTGAACGCCGGCGGACTCGGAGGCCCGCGGTCCAAGATCGGTGCTTTCTGTAAGCTCCCGGTCGAGGCCCAGACAGGCCGCGAACGACCCATCGCGGCCATTCTAAAAGGAAGGATGGGGGCAGGGCAAGTGTCGGATTTCCGGGTACGACCAATGGTGTCTTCGGCGGAGCGATAACACCATATGTGGTGGTGACCTGGCGCCCCACTGGGTTCGACTCAGGCCTCGCGATAGGCCCCACGCAAGAGCCAGAAGCTGAAGGCGAGGGCCAGCGAGATCCAGGCGATGCCCCAGACCACGGTGGGGACGCCCGTCAGCTGGGACAGGATGTAGGCGTCCGACTCCACTCCCGGGCGGTCCAGGATGTCGCTCTTGATGTCCAGAATCGCGTAGAGGACGCTCGTGAGCCCGAGTCCGAAGAGCAGCGTCCGGTTCAGGCTCCTCGTTGCCTTCCTCGCAACGCCCAGCATGGCCAGGCCGAAGAGGACGCCGAAGACGAGGCCGAACGCGGTGCGCACGTAGAGCACCGAGAGCGCCACGACGAGGACCCCGATGAATCCGGTCACCCAATCGGCCCTGATCCGGCGGGCCCGCGCGGCCATGAACATGAGACCGCCCCAGGCCGAGCTGCCGAGATAGCCCGCGCTCGCGGTCAGGAAGGCGTTGCCTCCCGGGCAATAGCACGCACCGCCTTCGAGCGGGCTGAGCTCGATGCGGTCGATGTGCCCACCCGTAGCGACCGCGATGGCCGCATGGCTGATCTCGTGCAGAAGGACCACGAAGATCTTCACCGGATACACGAGCGGCGTGCCCCAAAGGAGCCACAGGGCCACGAAGAACAGCGTGTACCCGGCGATGAACTCGATCTTGGACGTCGATTTGCTCATGGGTTCTGGCGGAGGTCCGGACGCCGAAGCGCGCCTCACCTCCCTACGAGGCCGAGGGCTACCGGGTTCCCGTCGTGACAGGGTAGGCGGCCCGCAACATGTCGAGATGGGCCGACAGTTCGCGGCGGGCGATGTCGGTGTTCTGTCCCGGATCGGCCAGCGCGGCCAGCGCGGCCCGGCCGACGTCGGTTGCCGGCATGCCGTACCGGAATCCGAAGGGGGTCGACCAGGAGAGTACGTCGGTCTCCCAGCGGCGCAGGATCTCTGCCCGGTCCCGCTCGTCGACCGAAAGGCCTCGGGCCCGTGCCTCCTCGAGTGCGGCGGCCCGACGTGATGCATCGTCGTCGCCCTCGTCGGCCCACCACTGCTCGAGGACGGCCCTCGGGCTCTCGACGGTGGGAGCCACCTCGCGCACCAACTGGCTGCGGGCCTGGTCGAACGGGACGCGCTGCCTGTCGAGGAGTCTGATGACGTGGAAGCCGTACTGGGTCTCCGTGACAGGACTGAGCTCGCCGGGCTCCAGCGCTACGGCCGCCGCCCAGAACTCGGGTACCCACGCGCCCTCCCGGCTCGGGGGCATGGTGCCCTCCTGAACCGTGTGGCCGCCTTCGGCGGCGAGCGCCCCCTCGACCTCGGGGAAGTCGGAGCCCGCCTGGAGCATCTCGAGCGCCCTCGCGGCCTTGGCCCGGGCCGCCTCTCGGTGTTGGTCGGGCATGCCCCGGTCGCTGAACACGAGCACGTGCCGGACCGTGAGCTCCCAGTCCGGGTTGGTCTCGTACCGCGCCCTGAGCACGTCGTCCCCGACGCCGTTCTTCTCCAGGGTGAGGTCGGCCGCCAGGATGTCGAGCAGACGGTCGTCCTCCCACCGCTCGAGAAGGGGGCGCCCGAGCTCCGCCGTGGTCGAGTCGGCGACGGCGAGGCCGAGCGCGGTGATTCCGACCAGGAGGTCCTGCCGGGACTGCGAGATCCCGAGAAGCTGATCCTGGGTGAAGCCCACCGGCCCCACGGTGAGGACAGGGGGATCCCCGTCGCCGCACGCCGCGACAGCGAGCAGGAGTACCAGCGGCCGGAGCCGCGCAACGGATCGCCTCATGCTACTCGGGAATCAGGACGCCGAGTGACATCACCATCTTGATGCCCTCTTCCACGGTGAAGCCCGTCTGCTCGAGGGACTCCCGGGGGACGAGCTGCAGAAAACCGGTCGTCGGGTTTGGCGTCGTTGGCACGAAGACGGTGTTCCACACCGACCCGTCCTCGCGTTGGACCTCGGAGGTCACGAAGCCGACGGCGCGCATCCCCGGCTGGGGAAACTCGACGAAGACGACCGCCTTGAACGCCTTCCTCCCCTGGCCCTGGAACGCGGCGACGACCTGCTTCGACACCGAGTACACCGACTTCACGAGAGGCACACGGAGCACAACGCTCTCGCCCAGAGCCAGGACGCGTCGCCCCACGATGTTGGTGGCCAACGCGCCCAGCATGTACACGATGATCAGGAGGATCCCGACCGAGAGCGCTGCGCGAGCGAGCGCCGGCCAGTCCGCGAA
>JASFUR010000015.1:0-17611 GCA_050050215.1 Gemmatimonadota bacterium | reverse complement strand
CGGCGACCAGCACACCGAGCACGGCCCCGGTCAAGGCGATCAGGCCGCTCTCGACGAGGAGCATGCGGCGGATCCTGGCGCGTCCCGCGCCGAGCGCGGCACGGACGGTCAGCTCGCGCTCCCGCCGAACGGAGCGGGTGAGGACCAGGCTGGCGACGCTCGCGCACGCGATGAGCAGCACGAAGGCCGCGGTCGTCCAGAGAAGGTAGATGGTGCCCGTGGCGCGCTCGGTGAGCACGTCGACGAGCGGGCTCACGCTCACGTCGTAGCCGGCCGCCTCTTCGTAGGCATCCGGGTACTCGGCGTGGATGCGGGACTGGATCCGGTCCACCTCGGACTGGACCTGCTCGACGGTGGCCCCGGCGGCAAGTCGGCCGAACACCTCGGTCATGCGGTGCGTGCGCCCGTGCACCATGGTGGCGCTCAGGTGGTGCGGGCTCGTCACCATGTTCACGATGATGTCCGTGCGCTGGGGATAGTGCGGCGCCTGCTGTACCACGCCGACGATCGTGGCCGCGCGTCCGCCGAGGTCCACGGTCTCGTCCACCACCTCCGGGTCCCCGCCGAAGGCGCGCATCCAGTAGTCGTACGTGAGCACGATGACGGGCGCGGCCGCCTCTCCGTCGTCTCCCGTGTCGAGCACGCGGCCGACCTCGGGGCCGAGGCCCATCACCTGGAAGAAGTTCCCCGACACGATGCCCGCCAACACCTGCTGGGGCTCGCCGCGGGCGGTGAGATTGAAGCCGCTGGCCGAGAACTCGGCGAGGTCGGTCACGCCGCCCGCGTCTCTGAAATCGATGATCTCCGGGACGGAGAAGAGCGCGTTGTCGACACCGGCCCGCTGGGCCGACTGCCTCAGATAGACGAGGCGGTCCCCGTCGGCGTGGGGAAGGGGACGGAGAAGGACACCGCTCACGACGCTGAACACGGCGGTGTTGGCTCCGATGCCGAGCGCGAGCGTGAGCACGGCGGCCACCGTGAAGACAGGGGAGCGTGCCAGGCTCCGAATCGCGTACCTCACATCTCTGAGCAGCCCAATCATGCCGGTTTCTCTAGTGGTTGCCCTGTCCCTGGTCGATCGCGATGGCCTGACCGCTGATGCCTTCGCCGTCCTTCTGGCACAGAAGCACCGCGACCGCCGCGATCTCCTCGGGTCGAATCAGACGCCCCTGGGGGCTCGTCGCAAGGATGTGCTGGAGCGCCTCGTCGGGGGTGACGCCCGCCTTCTCCGTGATCTGCACTACGGAGTACTCGGTCATAGGCGTGTCGACATAGCCCGGGCAGATCGCGTTCACCGTGATGCCCTGATCCGCCACCTCGGCCGCGAGCGCCCGCGTGAACCCGATCTGGGCGTGCTTCGATGCGCAGTAGGCGGCGATGTACTTGGAGCCTCGCAGCCCCGCGACCGACGCGATGTTGACGATCCGCCCCCACTGCCGGTCGAGCATGCCCTGGAGGACCGCGCGGGTGCAGAGGAACGTGCCGGTGACGTTGATCGACTGAACCCGGTTCCATTCCTCCAGCGTGAGGCGCTTCACCGGGGCGGACGGCGCGATGCCGGCGTTGTTGACGAGGATGTCGACCTGTCCGAGCAGGCTCGAGGCCTCGTCGGCCATGACCTGGACGCTCTCCTCGTCGGAGACGTCGCAGGTGACGGCGTGGGCCGTGAAGCCGTCGGAGCGTAACTCCTCCGCCACGGCCTCGATCTCGTTCGTCGACCGGGCGCTGACCACGATCGACGCGCCGTTCTGCGCCAGGTAGCGCGCGATGGCCTTGCCGATTCCCCTTCCTCCGCCGGTGACGACGGCTCCGCGACCCTCGAGACTCATGCAGTCTCCTCCGTGCTCGGTTCGTTGGCGGCGAACATCTTACCACAACGGAGCGCGTTCCGCCGCGCGAGCCCGGACCGGGGCCGGCGATCTCGAGCGTTGCGTTGCCGCACCGTCGGTGGAAGTCTGCAGCGCACGTGCCACCCGACGCCTACGCACATCGCCCAGGAAGCCAGTCCCGTCATGACGAAGACCCGCGCCATCGTTCTGGTCGTACTGGTCGCCGTCGGAGCGTACGCCAATTCGGTCGGGAACGGCTTCGCCTACGACGACAACCACATCGTCCCGAACAACCCGGCGGTTACGAACCCGACGGCGAGCCGGGCTCTGCTGGCGCCGTACTGGCCCCGGTCGCTCGAGGGCTCCGGCCTCTATCGCCCGGTGGTGATCGGCAGCTTCGCCGCCCAGTGGTGGGCGTCCGGCGGGAGCCCCGTGCTCTTCCATGCGGTGAACGTCGCGGCTCACGCCGCGGTGTGTGTGATCCTGCTGGTTCTGCTCTCGTCGTTCGTGGCGCTCCCGGCGGCGCTCGCGGGCACGCTCCTGTTCGCCGTCCACCCCGTGCACGTGGAGGCGGTGGCGAACGTCGTGGGGCAGTCCGAGCTCTATGCGGCCGGCGCGGTGCTGCTCGCGTGCTGGCTGTACCTGGCGGGGGTCGGCTGGACGGGGGCGAGGCGGGGAGCGCGACTCGCGGGCATCGCGGTGCTGTACCTCGTAGGTCTGGGCTCGAAGGAGATCGCGGTCACGCTGCCCGCGCTTCTCGTCCTGCTGGAGCTCGTGCGGGAATCACCCGAGCCACCGGTCCGCCGGATCGCGCGCGGGCTGCCGGTCTACCTGTCGCTGGCCGCGGTCCTCGGGGGTTATCTGGTTCTGCGGACCGCAGTCCTCGGGACAATGACAGGTGAGGTCCCCGCCCCGGCCCTTCGTGGCCTCACGGATGGCGAGCGTATCCTGACCGCTCTGACCGTGTGGCCGGAGTACCTCCGGTTGCTCTTCTTCCCGGTGTCGCTGGCAGCGGACTACTCACCGGCCGTGATTGTGACGGCGAGCGGAGTGAGCCTGGACGTCGTCGCGGGCGTCGTCGTCCTGGCGGGTCTGCTCGTGCTCGCGTGGCTGCTTCGCAGCCGGGTCCCGCTCGTCTCGCTCGGCGTGGCCTGGTTCTGCGTGACGATCCTGCCGGTCTCCAACCTCGTGATTCCGGCGGGGGTGATTCTGGCCGAGCGCACGTTGTACCTCCCCTCCATGGGGCTCGCGATCGTCGTGGCGGGCACTGTGGCACGCTGGCTTCCGGAGCTGTCTCGTCCGCAGACGCGCCGGGTCGCCCTCGGTTTCGGACTGGTGGTCGGCATGCTGCTCACCGTGCGGACGGTCCTGCGCAACCCGACGTGGCTCGACTCGTTCACGGTGTTGAACACGCTCGCGGTCGAGCATCCGGAGTCGTACCTGTCGCTGAGGTCCAGGGGAGCCGGACTCACGCGGGTCGGTCAGGTCGAGGAGGCGCGACGGGCATACGAAGCGGCGGTCTCCCTGGCGCCGAGACACTACGGGCTCCTCATCGAGGTCGCCCAGTTCTACGGAAGCCGGGGGCAGTTCGCTCGAGCGGAGGAACTCCTGCGCCAGGCGGAGCGGGTCAATCCCGACCTCCCCGATGCGTATGTGCTGCTCTCGGAGTACTACATCCGCCAGAACCGTGCGCGCGAGGGCCACGCGTTCGCGCTCACCGGGCTGAGGCTCGCCGGGCCGGACGCACGTCTCTTCGCGCTCCTCTCGGAGAGCTACATCGCCAAGGGGGACCTGGAGGCGGCGGTGCGGGCCCGGCTCGCGGCGCTCGGTCAGGATCCGCAGTCCAGCAGCGACTGGGGGCGACTGGCCGACCTCTACGAGGCGATGGGGAGGGCGGAAGAGGCGGGAGACGCTCGGGAACGCCAGAGGGAGACGGCCGGGGCATAGCAGGCATCCCCTGCGGCTCGGTTACACGCTCGCTCCCGCGGCCCGTCCGGTCGCCCACGCCCACAGGAAGTTGTGACCCCCGATCGGGCCGAAGGCGTCGAGCACCTCACCGCAGAAGAAGAGGCCCGGCGTCCGACGGGACTCCATGGTCCGGGGCGCGACTTCGTCGAGACGCACCCCGCCTCCGGTGACCTCGGCTTTCTGGTAGCCCGCGTGCCCCGTCCACGGAAGCACGTACGCGGTCAGGGTGTCGACGAGGGCACGCCGCTGGGCGCGCGGGAGCTGCGCGAGGGGCACCGACGGATCGCCGCCGGCCTCTTCGACGAGCGCGTCGAGGAGCCTGCGTGGTAGTCGTTCTTCGGATGTCGCGAAGAGCGCGCTGCGCACGGTGCCTTTGGCGGCGCGCAGCGCTTCGTCCAGCTCGACGGGATCGACTCCGAGCCAATCGACGACGATCTCGTGGCGCTCTTCCGCGGTGCTCGTGGTCGCGAGGTGGGACGCATCGAGCACGACCGGGCCGCTCCAGCCGCCATGTGTGACCAGGAGCGAGCCGGACCCCCGGTACACGGGCTTCAGGCCTCGTGAGGTGATCGCGACCTCGGCCGAGACGCCCGCCAGGTGAGCGTGCGGGTGGGGGTCCGCCAGCAGCGGTGTCAGCGCGGGGTACGGGGGAGTGACCCGGTGTCCGGAGGTTTCGGCGATCGCCAGGCCCGCCCCGGTGCTGCCCGTCGTGGGTACCGACAGGCCACCCGTGGCGACGACGACCGCCCCAGCGCGGACCTCCGGTGCGTCGGCCAGCCGCACGGTCCAGCCGTGGTCGGTCGCCGCGACGTCCGTCACCCGAGCCCCCAGCCAGACCCTGGCTCCGGACTCTCGCACCGCGCTCAAGAGTCCGTCCCGGACGTCGCGGGCGCGGTTGCTCTCGGGAAAGAGCTTCCCGGTCTCCTCCTCGCACACGAGCGGCATCCTCAGCTCGGCCTCGAAGAACGCGCGCTGCTCGGTCAGCGGCCACGACAGGAGCATCTTTCGCAGCGTGTTGCGTGACGAGCCCGTCACATAGCGTTCGGGCTGGACCACAGAGGGCAGGATGTTGCAGCGCCCCCCACCGCTGATGAGGATCTTCCGCCCTCCGTCGTCGGTGCTCTCGACGAGCACGACGTCGACGCCGCGACGGGCGGCGGTGAGCGTGGCGAGCAATCCCGCCGCGCCCGCCCCGATGACGACGACCGGAGCGGTCAGGGCTCCCGAACCCATGCGACCCGTTCGGCCACGTCGCGGCTCACGGGCGTGATACGGACCTTCGGGCGCCCTAGCAGATCTCGAAGAGCCCGGCCGCGCCCATACCGCCGCCGACGCACATCGTCACGACCACGTACCTGGCCCCACGGCGCTTGCCCTCGATGAGGATGTGCCCCGCGAGCCGCGAGCCCGTCATGCCGTACGGGTGTCCGATGGAGATCGAGCCGCCGTTCACGTTCAGCTTATCGTTCGGGATGCCGAGCGTGTCGCGGCAGTACACGACCTGCACTGCGAACGCCTCGTTCAGCTCCCAGAGGTCGATGTCGTCCATCTTCAGGCCTTGGCGCTCGAGCAGGAGCGGGACGGCGAAGACGGGGCCGATGCCCATCTCGTCCGGCTCGAGCCCGACGACGCTCAGCCCGCGGAAATACCCGAGCGGCTCCAGTCCCCGGCGCTCGGCCTCCTTGGCCTCCATGACCACGCAGGCCGAGGCGCCGTCTGAGAGCTGTGACGCGTTCCCCGCGGTGATGGTCTTGTCCGGTCCGACGACCGGCTTGAGACCCTGGAGCGCCTCGAGCGTCGTCCCGGGCCGGTTGCCCTCGTCCTTCTCCAGGAGGACGTCGACCTCGCTGATCTCCTCGGTCTCCTTGTCCTTCACGAGCTTGGTGGAGGCGAGGGGGACGATCTCGTCGTCGAAGTAGCCTTTCTCCTGGGCCGCGGCTGTGCGCTGCTGGCTGGAGAGCGCGTACTCGTCCTGCTGCTCCCGTGTCACGTCGTACCGCTCCGCGACGACCTCGGCGGTCTCGAGCATCGACATCCAGATCTCGGGCTTGTGCTTGTCGAGCCACTCTTCGTGCTCGTGGGTGTGGTTGAGGTTGTTCTGCACGAGGCTGATAGACTCGACTCCTCCGCCCACCGCGACCGGTACGCCGTCGAGAACGACACGGTTCGCCGCGATGGCGATCGCCTGGAGCCCGGAGCTACAGAAGCGGTTCACCGTGGCAGCAGCCGTCTTGATCGAGAGCCCGGCCCGGATCGCACCCAGCCGCGCGATGTTCTTGCCGGTAGCGCCCTCGGGGAGGCCGCATCCGATGATGACGTCCTCGACCTCTTCGGGCCCGAGGCCCGCCCGCTCGACGGCGTGGCCTATGGCGTGCCCCGTGAGGGTCGCGCCGTGCGTGTTGTTGAACGCGCCGCGGAACGCCTTCCCGATCGGGGTGCGCGCGGTCGAAACGATGACTGCTTCCCTCATTTGGCTTGCTCCATTGCGGCCATCTCTCGTTCCACGAGGACGCGCCTGAGAATCTTTCCGGATGCGGATTTGGGGATCTCGTCGACGAACTCGACGCGACGGACCTTCTTCTGGGGCGACACGTGCTCGGCGACGAAGTCCATGACGTCCTGGGCGGACAGCGTCCCGTCGCCTACGACGAGTGCCTTCGGGACCTCGCCCGCCTCCTCGTCGGGGCTGCGGATGACCGCGGCGTCCTTGATGTGCGGGTTCGAGAGGAGGATCGCCTCGAGCTCGGCCGGCGGGACCTGATAGCCTTTGTACTTGATGAGCTCCTTCACGCGATCGACGATGTAGCAGTTGTCGTCTTCGTCGACGTAGGCGACGTCCCCGGTATGCAGCCAGCCCTCGTCGTCGATGGTCGTGGCGGTCGCCTCCGGCTCACCGAGGTATCCGGCCATCACCTGGGGTCCCCGGATCCACAGCTCTCCGCGCTCGCCGACTCCGTGGGGTTCCCCCGTCGCCGTGTCCACGATCATGACTTCCGTGTTGGGAAGCACCGGACCGATGGAGGCGTGCGGGTATCCGCCCTTCACCTTGTTCGCGGAGCTGTGTGTGACCGGGCTCGTCTCCGTGAGGCCGTAGCCCTGGCACACGATGCAGCCGATGCGGTTCTCCACCGCCTTGGCGAGCTCCTCGCCGAGCGGCGCGGCACCGGAGTTGATGACGTCGATCTTCGACAGGTCGTACTGGTCCACGATCGGATGCTTCCCGAGCGCGAGGAGGATCGGCGGGACGACGTGCGCGAAGGTGACGCCGTACTTCTCGAGCGCCTCGAGGAACGCTTCGAGGTCGAAGCGCGGGAGGATCACGATGCTCGCGCCCTTCGAGAGGGCGTAGTTCATGATCACACCCATCCCGTAGATGTGATAGAACGGGAGCACGGCGACGAGTGTGTCTTCCTCGGTGATCTCCCGGGCGAGGCTCGCGGTGCCTTCGAGCTGGCACATGTTGGCGACCAGGTTCCGGTGCGTGAGCATGACGCCCTTGGAGATGCCGGTCGTGCCGCTGGAGTAGGGCAGGGCGACCAGGTCCGTGCGCGGATTGATGTCGGCCGGCTCGACTACCTCTTCGGCCTCGAGCAACTCCGCGAAGGGCGTCGATCCCGGGGCAGCGTCGAAGGTGAAGACCTCCTCGATGCCGCCCGCCATCTCCGCGGCTTCCTTGGCGTGCTCGAGGAACTGGCCGGTCGTGATCAGAAAGCGTGCGTGGGAGTCGGAGAGCTGCTTGGACAACTCTTCCGGGGTGTACATCGGATTCACCGTGGTGATGACGCCACCCACGTGCGCGGCCCCGTGAAACGCCACCGGATAGTGGAGCATGTTGGGGCTGTAGATGGCGAGCACGTCCCCCTTGCCGAAGCCGCGGGCTCGGAAGCCGCCGGCCGCCCTGCGTATGAGAGACGCGAGCTCGCTGAAGGTGAGCGTCTCTCCCGTCGGCGCGAAGATCAGCGCCGTCTTGTCTCCGAATTCCTTCTCGCGTCTGAGCGCATGCTTCGTGACCGGAACGTCGGGGATCTCGACGTCGGGGTAGGGGCTCCTGAAGATCATGACCCGCTCCATCCGCCGAACGTGCCTCCCTCCTTTGCGAGCTTCGCGAGGAGCGGAGCGGGCTCCAGCCAGTCGGGGTCCTTCTCGTAGAACTCCAGCATCTTCTCGTACACGTGGTCGAGCCCGAGCTGGTCGGCCCAGAACATCGGGCCGCCCCGGTAGCGCGGGAATCCATACCCGTAGAGCCAGACGAGGTCGAAGTCGCTGGCTCGCTCGACGATCCCTTCCTCGAGGATCCTGGCACCCTCGTTGATCATCGGATACATGCATCGCTGCAGGATCTCCTCGTCGGAGATCTCGCGCCGCTCGATGCCGAGGTCCTTCGAGGTCTGGATGATGAGCTCGGTCACCTCCGGATCCGGAATCGGGGTGCGGCTCCCTTCCTCGTAGCGGTACCAGCCCTTCCGGGTCTTCTGACCGTAGCGGTCCATCTCGTAGAGCTTGTCCGCGATGTCGGAGTAGCGCTTGCCCTCCGGACGGCCGCGATGTTGGCGGATCTTGTAGCCCACGTCGATGCCCGCGAGGTCGCCGACCGCGAACGGTCCCATCGGGAAGCCGAACTCGTAGATGACCCGGTCGACCTGCTCGGGCAGGGCGCCCTCCTCGATGAGGAAGCCGGCCTGGCGCGTGTAGGCGTAGAGCGACCGGTTTGCCGCGAACGAGTCGCAGACACCGACCACCACGCCGACCTTCCCGATGCGCTTCGAGAGCGACATCACGGTCTTGAGCGCCTCGGGCGACGTCTTCTCGGCCCGGACGATCTCCAGGAGCTTCATCACGTTGGCCGGGCTGAAGAAGTGCGTCCCCAACACCTGCTCCGGCCGTGACGTGACGGACGCGATCTCGTTCACGTCGAGCGACGACGTGTTGGTGGCCAGCACCGTATCGGGGCTACACAGCTCATGGAGCTGCGTGAAGATCTCCTTCTTGAGATCCATGTTCTCGAAGACCGCCTCGATCACGATGTCGGCGTCCGCCGCGGCGACGTCCATTTCGAGGGTCGGCGTGATCAGAGCCATGCAGGCGTCCATGGCCTCCTGCGACATCCGCCCTTTGGACACGGTGGCCGCGTAGTTCTTGCGGATGATGTCCATGCCGCGGTCGAGCGCGGCCTGGTCGTGCTCGCGTACGGTGACCGGGATGCCGGCGTTGGCGAAGCACATCGCAATGCCTCCGCCCATGGTGCCGCACCCGAGCACGGTCGCCTTCCGGATCGGGTATTCGGCCGTGTCGGCGTCGACGCCGCTGACCTTGCTCGCCTGGCGCTCGGCGAAGAAGACGTGCCGCAGAGCCTTCGCCTGGTCCGACGTGCGCAAGCGCTGGAAGGTGTCCCGCTCGAAGTCGACGCCCTCCTCGAAGGGCTTCTCGACGGACGCCTGCACACAGTCGATGCATGCGAACGGGGCCTCGTAGCCGCGAGCGCGGCGCGCGATCGACTTCCGATAGTCGTCGAAGACGGACGGATTCTCACGGGCCTCGGCGAGGTGCGCGTCCCGGTCACGCGTCTTCGGAGGGGGCGAGTCCGCCGCGGCGAGCTTCTTGGCCAGCGCGACCCCCGCGGCGACGAGGTCGCCGCCGGCCGGAACGACTTCGTCCACGAGCCCGATCTTCTCGGCCTTCTCGGCCGGGATCGGCTTGCCCGTGACAATGATGTCGAGCGCGGCCTTTACGCCTACGAGGCGGGGCAGGCGCTGCGTCCCGCCCGCGCCCGGCACGATGCCGATGTTCACCTCGGGGAGGCCGACCCGCGTCCCCGAGGTCGCCACTCGGGCATGGCATGCCAGCGGCAGCTCCAACCCTCCGCCCATGGCGTTGCCGTGCATGGCGGCGACGACCGGCTTGCCGGAATCCTCGATGAGGTCGATCAGGTCCCGCAGCGTAGGCGGCTCGTTTGAGCGGCCGCTGTCGAACTCGGTGATGTCGGCGCCGGCGCTGAACATGCGACCACCGCCCGTGAGCACGAACGCCTCCACGTCGGCGTCATCGAGGCCCTCCTGGAAGGCGTCGCGGATCGCCGTGCGCAACTCCAGCGAGAGCGCGTTGACCGGGGGATTGTCGAGGGTGACGACACCGACGCCGTCGATGCGCTCGAAGCGTGCGGGTTGGGACATTGAGGGGCCCTATCCTGTCGATTTCGGGGGGTTGTGGATATCGAGTGCCAATTGGGATAGCATGGTGCGCCACCCAAGGCAACCAGCCCAGGGAGGCGCGCGAAGGCCCCCTCGGCGGCTACGGAACGAACGGCACTTCACCGTGAGAGACTCCACGATGGCGGCAGACACCAAGCCCTTCGGCGGCAGCTTCCTCGTCCACGACGTCCAGCCCGACGACGTCGTCACCCCCGAGGATCTCGGCGAAGAAGAGCGCATGCTCATCCAGGCCCTCGAGGACTTCGCCGAGCGCCAGGTGGCCCCCCACATGGACGAGCTCGACAAGGGGAACGCCGATATCGGCCGAAGGCTCTTCCAGGAGGCCGCCGAGCTCGGAGTCTTCATGGTCGAGGTTCCCGAGGAGTTCGGCGGCCTGGACCTCAACGTACTCGCCATTACCGGCATGTGCTCCGTGCGCTCCAAGCTCGGGAGTCTCGCGTCGTTCGTCTTCACGCATCAGGGCATCGGGATGCTGCCGCTCGTGAACTTCGCTACGCCCGAGCAGCGGGAGCGCTATCTCGAGCCGGCCATGAACGGGGAGATCCTCTCCGCGTTCGCGCTGACCGAGCCCGGCACCGGCTCCGATGCCATGAACATCACGACGCGCGCGGAGCTCGACGAGGCCGGCACGCACTACGTGCTCAACGGCGCGAAGCAGTGGATCACGAACGCCGGCCACGCCGACATCTTCATCGTCTTCGCCAAGGTCGACGGCGAGCACTTCACCGCGTTCATCATGGAGCGCGACACACCCGGGCTCTCGATCGGCGCGAACGAACGCTTGCTCGGCCAGCACGGGACGTCGGTCGCCGCGCTGCAGCTCGAGGACGTGGAGATCCCAGTCGAGAACTTGCTCGGCGAGATCGGGAAGGGGCACAAAGTCGCCTTCTGCACGCTCAACGTGGGCCGACTCAAGCTAGCCACGTACGCCGCGGGCGGAGCGGTCGGGGCCGTGGAGGTCGCCGGGAAGTACGCGGCGGAGCGGCACCAGTTCGGGCGCCCCATCGGCGACTTCGGCATGATCCAGCGCAAGCTCGCCGACATGGCCGCGCGCGCCTACATGGCCGAGGCCGTGGCGTACCGGGCCGCGGGGCTCGTCTATCACGCTCTCGAGACCAAGGCGGGTGAGGGCCGCCCGTCGCTCGACGACAAGCTGGCCATGCTGTCGGAGTTCTCGTCGGAATGCGCGATGGCCAAGGTTCTCGCGTCCGAGGCATACAACCACCTCTCCGACGAGGCGATCCAGGTCTTCGGAGGATACGGCTACAGCGAGGAGTACGCGCCGGCGCACATGTACCGGGACTCCCGCATCACCCGGATCTACGAGGGGACCAACGAGATCTGCCGACTCTACGCCCAGCGTGCGCTCATGAAGCGCGCCTGGAGGGGGAAACTCGACTTCGCGGGCGCCTCCGAGTCGCCGCAGGCCGATGGTGCTTCTGCGGACGACATGGGCTTCGACGGGCTGCACGCGCGAATCGGCGACCTCAAGCAGGTCTACCTCTATCTGGTCGGTGTCGTGAACGGCGCCGTGGATCAGGACCGGATGTTCGAGCCGGAGAACCAGCAGCTCGTCGCCAGCCTGTCCGACGTCGCTATCGAGATCTTCGGGGCCGAGAGCGCGGTGCTGCGGGCGGAGAAGGCGGTGGCCGCCGGCGCCGAGCACGGTGCGCTGGTCGAGGCCCTGGCCAGGCTCGCGTTCGCACGAGCCGCGGACCGCGTGAGGCAGGAGGCCAACGAGATCCTCGCGGCAGTCAGTGACGCGGAGGAGCTGCGAGCCAGGCTGGCGGACATCGCGGCCTGGATGCCGTTGCCCGCGGGGCTCGTCGATACACGGAGGCTCGTCGCCCGGGCCGTGCTCGAGCACGGGGGCCTTCCCACCGGCGACCTGCAGCCGGCGTGAGCGGCCCGACCGAGAGCCACGGCCCTCGATGAGCCGCCTCCTGCTCGTCCGGCACGGCCAGGCGTCCTTCGACGCACACCCCGAGCGGGCCTTCGAAGACTACGACAAGCTCTCCGAGCTGGGGCGCCAGCAGGCGATCGCTCTGGGCGAGGAGCTCGTGGCTGGAGGAGTGACGTTCGATCGTATCTACTCCGGTCCGCTTCGTCGCCAACGGGAGACCGCGGACCGCGTGGGCGAGGCGTTCGAGCGGCTCGGCGAGGTCTGGCCGGGCGTGGTCGAGCTGCCGGAGCTGGCCGAGCACGAGGGCTCCAGGGTCGTGCGCCACGCGCTGTCCACGGAGGCGGAGCACCAGGACGCGCTTCAGCGGCTCCTCGCCTCCACGGGTGAGGACGGAGAGGAGATGGAGCTCATGCGCACCTACTTCACGGTCTTCCGACGCGTCACGCGTCGGTGGGCCCGCGGCGAGATCGCACCGCCCGGCGTCGAGGAGAGCTGGAAGGCGTTTCGGAGTCGGGTCGAGTCGGGCATGCGCCGTATCATGGACGAGTCGGGTAAGGGCGCCACGGTGGGGGCCTTCACCTCGGGCGGTCCCGTCGGCTCCACGGTGGCGTGGACGCTCGGGCTCGACGACGAGCAGGCGCTCGAGCTGGCTTGGATGGTCGAGAACGCGACCGTGACCGAGATTCTCTTCTCCGGCGACCGGGTCTCGCTCAAGTCGTTCAACGTCCAGCCGCGGATCGGCGCGGCGGAGATGGTCACCGGTGTCTGAAGCCGATCGGGAGTGGCTGGACGCGGCCGGCCCGGTCCGCCCCGGCGAGGAGATCGATCCCGGGCGGCTGGCCGAGTATCTGCCGCGGTTGATCGAGGGGCTCGAGCCCGGCCCGGTGGCAATCGAGCAATTCCCGAGCGGCTACTCGAACCTGACCTACCTGGTGCGTGTGGGAGACCACGCCATGATCCTGCGTCGTCCGCCCCCCGGGGTGCACATCAAGAGCGCGCACGACATGGGGCGCGAGTACCGGATCCTGTCGCACCTCCGGCCCGTGTATCCGAAGGTCCCGGAGCCGCTCGCCTTCTGTGAGGACGAGTCGATCCTGGGGACGCCCTTCTATGTGATGGAGCGTGTGGAGGGTGTGATCCTGCGAAAGGGGATCCCGGACGAGATGGTGCCCGGGCCGGAGCTGACGACCCGCATTGCGGAAGGCCTGGTCGGCACGCTCGCAGAGCTGCACGCCGTCGACTACGAGGCGGCCGGGCTGGGCGAGCTGGGCCGGCCCGAAGGGTACGTGCAGCGCCAGATCGAGGGGTGGACCAAGCGCTACAAGAAGGCCGAGACCGACTCGATTCCCGACGCCGAGTGGGTCGCCGCGTGGCTTCTGGAGTCGATGCCTCCGGACCCTGGCGCCTCACTCATCCACAACGACTTCAAGCACGACAACGTGGTGCTGGATCCCGCCGACTGGTCCAGGGTCATCGCAGTGCTCGACTGGGAGATGGCGACGCTCGGCGATCCGCTCATGGACCTCGGCACGACGCTCGCCTACTGGATCCAGGAAGACGATCCGCCCGAGCTGCTCCAGTCGCGGTTGAGCCCCACCACCTGGCCGGGGACACCGACGCGGCACGAGCTAGTCGAGGCATACACCAGAGCCAGCGGGCGTGACGTCCACGACGTCGTCTTCTACTTCGCGTACGGCCTCTTCAAGGTCGCCGTCATCGTGCAGCAGCTGCACAAGCGCTACGTGAGCGGCAAGACCGACGACCCCCGCTATGCCAGCCTGCTCGGGGGCATCCGGGCGCTCTGTGCCGTGGCGCGGCGATCGATCGAGCTCGGCCGGATCGACGAGCTGGGGTAGCTCGCGCCGGGTTCCCGCAGGGGGCGCCTAGCGCCTCCAGCGGGGGAGCAACAGGCCCGCGTCGCGCATCAGCTGCTGGAACGCCGCGTCGCCGGCCAGCGGGTCGAGAGCCGGTGCAAACTGCAGGATGAAGCCGAGGTGGCTCGAGCGCCGCGCGGCTTCCAGCGCCTGCACGGCTTCGTCTCGACGATCCATCTGGACGAGGAGCAGGATCTCGGCCATGCGCGCCATGGGCAACGACTTCACGCGCGCTCTCGCGCGGTCGACGAGGAACTCGAGAGCGTCCGCAGGATCACCGGCGGGCAGGGAGGCCGCCGCTTCGGCTTCGGCCGCTGCGCCGCCGTAGATGCCGGCGGACCACGCCTCGAGGAAGTGCCCGAGGAATCCCTCTGCATCGCCCGCGGTGCCGCGGCAGACGGCCAGGTCCAGGTGCGCCCTGGCGAAGTCGGGGTCCGACGCGAGGGTGTCTCTGAACTGCTCTTCGGCCTCCCGCGTTCGTCCGGCGAAGTAGAGGGCCAGCCCCATCCCCTCGCGGACGGCCGGCGACATACGGTCCAGCGCGCGTGCCTCCTCGAGCTGAGCCCGCGCTTCGTCGTGACGTCCGTCCGACGCGAGCCACTGTCCGTACCATTGCCGCGCCGTGGCATGACTGGGCGAGAGCTCGACCGCGCGGCGGAGCTCCCGGCCCCCTCCGGCGTGGTCGCAGTCGATGAAGACGAGAATGAGCCCCAGCGTTGCCCGTGCCTCACCCGATGAGGGATCTAGGGCGAGTGCACGGCCCACCGCGGCGCGGGTTTCGCTCACGGCCGCGGCCAGGGGCACCACGCCCGTCTGGGCGTGGACGAGGTGCGCATCTGCGAGGCCCGACCAGGCGGCCGCGAACTCGGGGTCGAGCGCCAGCGCCTCTTCGAAGAACGCGGCGGCGCGGGAGGCGTCCGACGGTCGGCGTCGGGACCATGCGTCGCGCCCGCGAAGATACAGGTGGTAGGCCTCGGCGCTCCTCGTGGGCGCGGCTCTGAGGAGCCGATGCTCCCGCGGGGACAGCTGGACCTCCAGCGCCCGCGCGACGCGGATCGCCACGTCGCTCTGGGCGGCGAAGACGTCGGTCACCGGCAGCTCGTACGTCTCGACCCAGATGTTCTCGTCCCGCTTCGCGTCCACGAGGTGGGCCGAGACCCGCAGCCGATCCGCATGCACGTGAATGGTCCCTTCGAGCACGAGATCCGCACGGAGCTCCTCGTGCACCAAGGTCATGGATACCGGTTCCGAGGAGGTCAGGCTTCGTACCGACGTTCGGGACAGGACCCTGACTCCCCGGAGCGCCGAGAGGGTCGTGGTCAGCTCGCTGGAGAGACCCGTCGCGAGCACCCGGCCCTCCGCATCACCGATGCTCTCGAACGGAAGCACGGCCAGGGTGTGACGGCGCTCGGCCGTCGGGCCCGACTCGCCGGCCGCCACCGGAGCGGCGCGAGGCGAGGGCGGCGTCCGGGGTGCCTCTCTGCGACGGATCTGCTCGACGAGCTCCACGGACTCCGGGCTCGGCGCCACACCCAGGTCGGCATCCAGCTCCCGCGCCATGCGGTCGTACGCGGTGAGCGCGGCCGCCCGGTCCCCGGCGCGGTCGAGCAGGCGGATCAGGCGCTGTGTGGCCGCTTCGGTGTCGACGGCCAGATCGGCGGCTCTACGCGCGAACCTGGCGGATGTGATCCACTCGCCCCGGTGCTCCGCTTCGTCGCTCAGCTGCCAGGCGATCCCCTCGGCTCTGGCCCTGAGCTCGGCCCGCGTCCGGTCCAGCCAGCGCTCGTATTCCAACGCGTCACGCAGGTTGAGAGCATCGAGGAACTCTCCCCGGTAGAGGTCGAGGAGCGCCTCCGGACGATGGTGGTCCGGAGGACCGAGGAGCTCGGCGGCGTCGCAGGCCACGAGCAGGGGCGAGACCGCGACGGTCTGACCTCGGGTTCGCACGGCCTCGTTGCCCAGCGCTTGCCGCAGGAAGTAGAGGGCGTTTCTGAGGTTGGCCTGCGCACGCTCCGGCGGGTGCTCCGGCCAGAACGTGACCATGATGCGATCCCGGCTCACGCCCGTGCCCGGGGGGCGCGCGGCGAGAAAGGCGAGGAGGGCGAGCCGCTTCGGTTGGGCTTCGATCCGCTCGAGGGAGGACGCGTCGCCACCGCTGAGCCCGACCGCCCCGAGCGTGACCAGCCGACACCCCGTCCCACTCCCTGCAGTCATGCGTCACCTCGATGGCTCGTTCAGGTGACGCTCAAGATACGCAGCCGCTCCAGCTTTTGGCCACGACTTCCACGGATCGCGAGCGGCGCGGTCCCGAAGGTTGCCTCACACCGCTGGAGAGCATCATGATGCGCGCACCCGTTACCTGCACCGCGATCGCCCTCGGCCTGGTCACTCTGGCCGGCTGCGATCGCTTCCCCTTCCATCCCCGCGACGGCATGGTCACGCTACCGACCCGAGGTTCCTGGGTGAGCTCGGAATCGCCCCCGTCCGCCACCCCGCCGGCCGGCTGTGTCCTGCACATCGAGACGGCACAGGACGGTGAGGCCACGGTGCTCGGACCCTTCACCGGAACGGGAGAGACGTGCGTCACCGATGCCCAGCCCTCCATGGACACGCCGGATATCTGGGACCAGGCGCCGGCGCCGCCGTACCTGGTGGCGAAGTTCGACAGCCACATGACCTGGGTGACCGCGAGTGGCGACGAGCTGCACGTGGCCGCTTCCGGAGCGGACTTCGTCCAGAGCCAGGCGAACGGAGCCACCGCCGTGAGCGGCGTGCTCAGCATCGAGGGTGGCACCGGGCGCTTCGAGGGCGCTTCGGGCGAGCTGTCGGTGTCCGGCGGCCGGGGACCGGGTGAGCCGGGAGACGAGATCTCCTTCGAAGGCGACGTCACGGTGGAACGCGGTCGCTGATCCCGGCGGGCGCCGGGAACGAAGAGCGGGGAGGGGGCGATCGCCCCCTCCCCGCTCGGGTCCCGTGAGGACCGGGTCGCTCAGTTCAGCCCCGTCAGCCTCATCGCCAGCTCGCGCAGCTGCCGGCGGGCGCTCGGGTCCAGGGCCTGCTCCTGGGGGTCCATCATCTCCGCCTGGCGATAGTAGTGGCCGCTTCCCGCGAGGGGCGACGTGATGACCTGCATCACCGGGTCTGCGCCCTCGTCGATCGTCGTGAACGGCGTGCCGCCACGACTGAGCACCATGCTCGTCGCCATGTATACGGCCGGGTGCACCGCGTTGATCGTGACGCCCGTGCCCTCGAGCTCCTGCGCCATGTCGATCGTCATCATGATCTGCGCGAGCTTGCTCTGCGCGTATGCGCGCGCTCCGTCGTAGTCGTGCTCGAGCATCACGTTGTCGAAGTCGATCGGCTGCTGCGCGGTCGACGTCACGCTGACGATCCGCGAAGGCGTGCTCTGCTCCAGGAGCGGCAACAGCGTGTGCGAGAGGTAGAAGTGCGAGAGGTAGTTGACCGCGAAGCGCAACTCGTAGCCCTCCTCACTCTCGGAGCGGATCGAGGTGTCCGCGCCGCGGCCGATGCCGGCGTTGTTGACCAGCAGGTCGAGGCGGTCGTAGTCGCGCAGCACCTGGGCGGCCATCGCCCTCACCTGATCCATCGAGGCCAGGTCGGCGATGATGAGGCTGGCCGAGCCCTCGTGGGCCTCGATCTCGTCGACGACCGCCTGGCCTCGCTCCTCGTTGCGCCCGTGGACGATCACGTGGTATCCGGCTCCGCCGAGGCGGAGCGCGACCTCACGCCCCAGGCCCGACGTCGAACCCGTCACCAGGGCGACCGCCCGCATGCCGGTGTCGACCTGTGCCGACGCCTGACCCGGCG
>JASFUR010000014.1:0-18178 GCA_050050215.1 Gemmatimonadota bacterium | reverse complement strand
GCATCGCCGGCCGGGCGCCGGACCGTTTCGGTCAGCTCCTGGCCATCGGGTGCGCCAGCCTGGTCGCACTCCAGGCTGTCCTGCACATGGCCGTCGGCCTGGCCCTCGCGCCCGCCACGGGACTCGCACTCCCCCTCGTCTCCTACGGGCGGTCCAACCTCGTCATGACCTTGGTGGCGCTCGGGATGCTCATCTCGGTGGCGCGCGCCACGCCAGGCGGAAAGGCGGCCCGTGCATGACGGCCCGGTGGTCGTGTTCTCGGGCGGCGGGACGGGGGGCCACCTCTACCCGGCCCTGGCGGTCGCCGACGCCCTCCGCGAGGAGCGCCCCGACGTGCGGACCGTGTTCGTCGGAGCCCAGCGCGGGATCGAGGCACGCGTGCTTCCCGAGCGTGGAGAAGAGCATCTCCTCCTCCCCGTGCAGGGCGTGGACCGCGCACATCCTTTGCGGAGCTGGCGCGCGCTCACGGGATTGGCGCTCGCGCTCTCACGCGTCGGTCGGCTCTTCTCCGATCTTCGACCGGAGGCGGTCGTGGTGACGGGTGGGTACGCGGGCGCGCCCGCCGGAATCACGGCCGGCATGACCGGTGTGCCGCTGGTGCTGCAGGAGCAGAACTCGGTGCCGGGCGCCGTGACGAAGCTGCTCACGCGCTGGGCCACGAGCATCCACGTGGCGTTCCCCGACGTGATCGACAGGCTGCCGGTCGGACGGGAGCGGACGCGCGTCTCCGGCAACCCCGTGCGCCCGGTCTCGAGCAGGGGTCGCGAGGTCGCCCGGGCGGCGCTTGGCATTCCGTCCCACGCGCCTCTCGTGCTGGTCGCGGGCGGTAGCCAGGGCTCCCTGGCCCTCAACCGGGTGGTGAGCGAGGCCGTGCGCGGCGTCTCCGGGGGCTCGTTGGAGCGACCCGGTGAGCTGCACGTCCTCTGGTCCACCGGGCCCAAGCACATCGACGCGGTGTCGAGCCTCCTCACCGAGTGCGAGTCCCCGGGCTGGGTCCACGCAGTGGCGTACATCGATGACATGCCGAGCGCGCTCGCGGCGGCGGACGTCGCGGTCTGCCGAGCGGGCGCGATGTCCACGGCCGAGCTCCTGAACCAGGGACTGCCGTCGATCCTCGTGCCGTTCCCCTACGCGGCCGCAGACCACCAGATGCACAACGCCCGCTCTCTGGAGCGCGCCGGCGTCGCGGTGGTCGCGCCGGAGTCGGAGCTGACGGGCGCGTCGCTCTGGTCCGACATCGCGGGGCTGCTCTCGTCGCCCGACCGGTTGGAGTCGATGCGACATGCGGCGCTCTCCCTGGCACGGCCCGACGCCGCTCGGGAGATCGCTCGGGACGTGGTGTCACTGATCTCGCCGGCAGGGGAGGGCGCATGACGGATGGGAGCCAGGATCTGCGCACGCTCGCCGCTGAGCGCCCGGTGCATTTCATGGGCGTCGGCGGCGCGGGAATGTGCGCCTTGGCCGAGCTCCTCCTGCGGAGCGGCGGGAAGGTCAGCGGGTGCGACGTGAAGGACGGGCCGGCCCTCCGGGACCTGGAGACGCTCGGCGCCGAGGTGTACGTCGGGCACGACGCAGGCCACGTGGAGGGTGCGGCCGCGCTCGTCGTGACCTCCGCGGTACCTGCGGACCATCCGGAGGTCGCCGCGGCTCGCTCGGCGGGGATTCCGGTGGTGAAGCGCGCCCGGGCCCTGGGCGACTGGGTGGCGTCCGGGACGCTCGTCGCCATCGCGGGCACGCACGGCAAGACGACCACAACGGCGATGACGACCGAGATCCTCGCCGGCGCCGGGCTCGATCCCACAGGACTGGTCGGGGGGCGCGTGGTCGGCTGGGAGAGCAACCTGCGCTTCGGTTCCGGTGATCTCTTCGTGGTCGAGGCGGACGAGTACGACCGATCCTTCCTGACGCTCACCCCGGATGTCGCGGTGGTCACGAACGTGGAGGCCGACCATCTGGACATCTACGGCGACTTCGCCGGCGTTCGGGCTGCGTTCGCCGACTTCCTGTCCCGCACACGCGGCTCGGGCCGCGCCGTCGTCTGCGCGGACGACCACGGCGCCTCCTCGCTTCTCGCGGGGCTGGAGCGGGCCGGATACACGTACGGAACCGCCGCGGGCTCCATGCTGTGGGCCACGGACGTCGACGTCGGTCCGGACACCACCACGTGCGAGCTGCACGAGGAGGGAAGGCCGGTGGGAGGCCTCGAGCTGCGTGTCGGGGGGCGCCACAACCTGCTCAACGCGCTCGCCGCCGCCTGTGCCGCGCGGGCGTTGAACGTGGAGTGGGCCACGATACGCGATGCACTCGGCCGGTTCGCGGGCGTGGGGCGGCGCTTCGAGTGGCTGGGGGAGCACGACGGCATCGTGGTCGTCGACGACTACGCGCACCATCCCACGGAGATCGAGGCCACGCTGAGCACGGCGCGGGCGCGCTTCCCGGAGCGGCGGCTCGTCGCCGCCTTCCAGCCGCATCTCTACTCGCGGACGCGCGACTTCGCCCCCGACTTCGGTCGGACGCTCGCGCTGGCCGACGTCGTGTGGGTTACCGACGTCTTCCCGGCGCGGGAGGCCCCCATCCCCGGGGTCGACGGCGGGCTCGTGGCGGAGGCCGCGCGTGGCGCCGGAGCCGAAGACGTGCGCTATCACGCGGATCTCGGCACGCTGGCCGATGCGCTCTCGGACGGGCTGCGAGCCGGAGACCTGCTCGTCACGCTCGGTGCCGGCTCCATCGAGACCATCGGGTCCGCGGTGCTGAAGCGCCTGGAGGCACGGGTCCATGCGTAGAGACATGAAGATCCTGCTGACGACGGCCGGCCTCGGCGCCGTGGCCATCTGGGGTCCCGCCGCGGGAGAGTGGGTCCGCGGGATGGACACGTTCCGAGTGGCCGAAGTCGAGGTGCGCGGGCTCCGATACCTGCACGAGGACGAGGTGATCTCGCTTCTCGACCTGGAGCCGGAGATCTCGGTCTGGAGCGATCCGGGCGTTTGGGCCGACCGGGTCGCCCTGCACCCTCTGGTCGAGGAGGCGCGCGTCACCCGAAGGCTTCCGGACGGCCTTCTCGTCGAGGTGGTCGAGCGCACGCCGGTCGCGCTCGCGCCGACACCGACGCTCGAGCCGATCGACGCGGAGGGGTATCGCCTCCCCCTCGACCCGGCGGAGCACAGGCTCGATCTGCCCGTGCTCGCTGCATCCAGCACGCCCCCGACGGGCGCGCGCCTCGTCCCCGAGGACGTACGGAGGCTCGCGAGCGAGGTGGGGCACCTCATGGCGTCGGACACGTCGTTCCTGCAGCGCGTCTCGAGTGTGGCCTGGACGGAGCGGGGCGCGATGATCGTGAGCTGGACCGAACCGC
This sequence comes from Gemmatimonadota bacterium, assembly GCA_050050215.1. GTDB lineage: Bacteria > Gemmatimonadota > Gemmatimonadetes > Longimicrobiales > Gaopeijiaceae > UBA2982. The sequence goes on along the minus strand of JASFUR010000014.1, from coordinate 14,826 downwards.
CGGTGGATTTCCTGCTCCCGGCCGGGACGCCGCCCGCCCGACTGCGCGAAGGACTCAGCGCGCTCGCAGATGCGGTCTCCAAGACGCCCGACCGAATCCCCACGACGATCGACCTGAGGTTCGCGGATCAGGTCGTGGTACGTCGATCCCACGGAGGGGGCTGACGATGCGCGCGAATCTGATCGCCGGACTCGACATCGGCACGGCCAACACCTGCGCCGTAATCGGGGAGATCAGCCCCGACCCGAGGAGGCCGGGACTGACCATCCTGGGCGTCGGACAGGCCCGCACGGGCGGCCTGCGTGGCGACATGGTCACGAACATGGACGAGATCACCGAGTCGGTGCGCACCTCGATGAAGGAGGCCGAGCTGATGGCCGGCCTCTCGGTGGACCGCGTGTACGCCGGCATCGGCGGGGACCACGTGCGGGCCTCGAACTCCATGGGCGTCGTGGCCATCTCCGAGGACGAGATCACGTCCGACGACGTCGACCGGGTCCACGTGGTCGCGAGGGCCGTCGCGTTGCCCCCCGACCGGGAGATGATCCACGCGATCCCGCAGGAGTATCGGGTCGACAACCAGCGCGGCATCAAGGATCCGGTGGGCATGGCCGGCGTTCGCCTCGAGGCCGAGGTCTTCCTCGTCACCTGCCAGATCACCGGGTCGGCGAACATCCGCAGAGCGGTGAACCGCGCCGGGTACCGGGTCCAGGAGCTCGTCCTGGAGCCGCTCGCCGGCGGACGGGCGGTCCTGACCGAGGACGAGAAGGAGGTCGGTGTCGCCATGGTCGAGATCGGCGCGACCACGACCGACGTCGCCGCCTACTACGAGGGCAAGGTCCAGCACGTCTCGATCCTGCCGTTCGGAGGCGCGACCCTCACCGCCGACCTGGTCCGCGGGCTCGCGGTCCCGTACGCCGAGGCACAGCGCGCCAAGGAACAGCACGGCATGGCCTTCGCGCAGCTCGTGGATCCGCGCGAGACGGTCGAGATGCCCGGCCCGTCACCGGGCCAGATGCGGGCCGTCGCGCGCGAGCTCATCGCGCACATCATCGAGCAGCGGCTCGACGAGATGTTCGGAATCGTCCAACAGGAGCTCGAGGAGCAGGGCGTCCTCGAAAAGCTGGGGGCGGGCATCGTGCTGACCGGTGGCACCGTCGCCATTCCCGGCGTGGTGGAGCTGGCCCAGCAGATCTTCGCGTCGCCGGTGCGCCTCGGCGTGCCCGCGGAAGGACTCGGTGGCCTCGCGGACTCCGTGCGACGACCCCGCTTCGCGGTCGCCGCCGGTCTGGCGCTTTGGGGAGCGGATCGCTTCGCGGAGACTGGAAAAGGTGCATCCACGCTGACATCCGGCGTGTTCACGAAGCTCGGCACATGGCTCAAGGAATTCTTCTAGACCACGACACTCCCAGGGGAGGGAACTGCAGATGATGATCTTCGAATTCGAGGAGACTCCGATCCAAAACGCACGCATGAAGGTCGTGGGTGTCGGAGGCGCCGGCGGCAATGCCGTGAATCGGATGATCGACGAGGACCTGGAGGGTGTCGAGTTCATCTCGATGAACACCGACGGCCAGGCGCTCAAGAGCTCGAAAGCCCAGATCAGCATTCAGATCGGCAAGAAGCTGACGCGCGGCCTCGGTGCCGGCGCGCGCCCGGAGATCGGGCGGCAGGCTCTGGCCGAGAGCGAGGACGAGGTGAGGCGCGCGCTGGAGGGCTCCGACCTGGTCTTCGTCACCGCGGGTATGGGTGGGGGCACCGGCACCGGGGCGGCTCCGCTCGTGGCCGAGATCGCCCGGGACATGGGCGCCCTGACGATCGGCATCGTCACCAAGCCGTTCTCCTTCGAGGGGCGCAAGCGCGAGCGTCAGGCCATGCAAGGCCTCGCCGAGCTCCGTCGCTCGGTGGACACGATGATCCTCGTGCCCAACGACCGGCTGCTGGCCGTCGTGCCGAAGGGCACGTCGTTCAAGGACGCGCTGAAGAAGGCGGACGAGGTACTGCTCAACGCGACGCAGGGCATCTCGGACCTGATCAGCGTGACCGGTGAGGTGAACGTCGACTTCGCGGACGTGCGCACGGTGATGGCCGCGCGCGGGCCGGCGCTGATGGGCTCCGGCTTCGGCGAGGGCGACAACCGGGCCCAGGAGGCCGCTCAGGAGGCGATCTCCTCCCCGCTGCTCGACAACGTGTCGATCGCGGGCGCGCGGGGCGTCCTGATCAACATCACGGGCGGGATGGACCTGGCAATTGACGAAGTCACCACCATATCTTCGATTATTCAGGAAGAGGCGGGGGACGAAGCCGAAATCATCTTCGGAGCCGTGCACGATCCGGAGTTGAACAGCGAGGTCCGTGTCACGGTCATCGCGACCGGTTTCGATTCCTCCGACGACGAGAAGGTGATTCCGGGTGACTTCCGCCACCCGCGTCCCCAGCCGCAGCCCAAGGCCCAACCCGCCCAGGAGCAGATCGTGGCGGAACGGCCGGTCGCGCAGCAGCTGGAGGCGAGGGTGGCCATGGGAGGCGGACGGGCGGAGCATACGATGGCTCCCCACGGTGGGGAGACGATCGTTCCGCCGCGGGTCGACCAGGTGGGTCGGCCACGGGCGGAGCAGGCACATGCGCCCAGGGCGGAGCAAGCGCTGCAGCCCAGGGGGGAGCAGGTGCTTCCGCTCACACGCTTCCCTGAGCGGACGGTCTCACGGGATCAAATCGAGGGGTTGGACATACCGACGTTCATACGGCGTCAGATGGATTGAGACGGTCGCGGTCGCGTCGGGGGCGCGCTTTTCGCACCCGAACCGACCGCGCCGAAAGCGTGACAGGACAAGGGAGTCGACATTGAGGCGAGTTCTACGCATGCCGACGCGGATCGCGACGGTCGCACTTGCGGCCGTCGTGGCCGCGTCGTGTAGCCGGGAGATCCCGGACGTGGGCGAGCTCAACCCGATGTACGCTCCGCCGGCCGAGACGATGGAGGTCTTCGCGCTTCGCAGCGGGGACACGTTCGGCGACCTGCTCACGCCACACATTTCCGCGAACGAGCAGGCGGCGTTGCTGATGGCGTTTCGCGAGCACGCCTCGCCTCGCCGGATGCGGCAGGGTACCGAGATTACGCTCCGGTACCTGCGGGACGACGAGACCCTACGGGGGGTCGACGTTGCGCTCACGCCAGACCAGACCGTGCGGCTCTCCAAGAGCGCCATCGGCTGGTCGTCCGACCTGATCCGGACGCCGATCTACATCGACACGATCTACGCGAGCGGCGAGATCGAGGACGTGCTGTGGAATGCGGTGGTGCACAATCCCGCGCTGGAGACGCTCACCTTCGCCGACCGCAACGCGCTTATCGACCACCTCGACCGCGTATTCCAGTGGCAGGTCGACTTCTCGCGGCAGATTCGCGTCGGTGACCGGTACCGGTTCGCGTTCGAGCGAGAGGTGAGGCCGGACGGATCGATGCGGGCGGGCCGCCTGCTCGCCGCCGAGCTCATCAATCAGGACCGGCCGTTCTACGCGATCTACTTCGATCCCGACGGGGACGGCCACGGTTCGTATTTCGACCTCGAGGGCGAGTCCGTCCGGCGGGCGTTCCTGCTCAAGCCGCTGGCGTATCGGCGCATCTCTTCGCGCTTCACCAGCGGTCGCTTCCACCCGGTGCTCAAGCGCTGGCGGGCCCACCGCGGTGTCGACTACGCTGCGGACTCCGGGACGGAGATCATGGCGACGGCCGACGGGGTGATCATCGAGCGCGGATGGAGCGACAGCTACGGGAACACGATTCGCATCCGCCACTCCAACGGCTGGGTGACCCGATACGGTCACATGCGGAGCTTCAAGAGAGGCCTCGCCGTGGGAAGCAGGGTGTCGCAGGGTGACATCATCGGATACGTGGGGATGACCGGTCTGGCCACGGGCCCGCATCTCCACTACGAGATGCTGCAGAGCGGCGTATACAAGGACCCGCTTTCGGTGGATCTCCCCTCCGGAGACCCGGTGCCTTCGGACGACCGCATGCGATGGCTCGAGGCCCGTGACGTCCGGGTGGCGCTGCTCGAGTCGATCCCGGGCGCGGGACCGCCACGCACCATGCTGGCTGCGGCCCAGACCGCCGCGTCGCCCTCCAGCGACCCGGTCTCCAGCGGGGGCCAGCCGTAGCGGGTCGTGAGAGGAATCCAACCGCCCTCGCTCGACCCGCGTCGCTCCGACCGCCAGCGTAGTCCGGATTGATTCGCTGGGTCCTCCTTCTCGCCCTCGCGGCGGGTGCCGTCGCGTATTCCCTGTGGCTCTATCTCAGGGTCGAGCTCCCGGTCACGTGGGGACGCCGCCTGGCGATCGCACGCGCGGCCGCGCTCGTGGTCCTGCTCCTGCTGCTCTTCGACGTACGAGTTCCGGCAGCGCTGGGCTCCGACGGTGCCACGGGCCGTTGGGTCCTGCTCGACGCATCGTTGAGCATGGGCGCCGCCCCGAACGGTGGCGCATCCGCCTGGGACGCCGCGGTCGACCGTGCCGGGGAGCTGGACCGAGCCGGGTGGAGCGTCGTGTCCTTCGGTGGAGCCACGGAGCTCGGAGTTCCCGACGACGACGCGGCGCCCACGGAGCTCACCACTCTGCTCGCTCCGGCTCTGACCCGTGCCGTAGAGGCGGGGGTGACGAGGGTCAGGGTGCTGTCCGACCTGCGATTCGAGGATGCGGTCGCCGTTCGCTCGGCACTCGGTTCGCTTCCGCTGGATGTCGAGTTCGAGCGCTTCGGGGACGAGATGCCCAACGCCGGCATCTCGCTCTTCGACGTGCCGGACCTCGCTCGGGCCGAGGGCTCGGTCACGGCCGAAGTCGAAGTGCACGGCGGGGCGCCGGGCGACTCGCTGCTCGTCCAGGTGCTCGAGGAAGGCGAGATCGTGGCCGAGGCCCGCGTGCCCGCCCCGTCCTCGGGGCTGCGAGCTCCTGTGTCGATCGACCTGCCGACCCCCTCGACTAGCGGACGAGTCCGCTACACGGCCAGGGTCACCCTTCAGGGGGACGGCTTCCCGTCGGACGACGAGGCCGTGGCGTACGCTACCGTGGGAACCGAGGAGCAGGCATTGGTCGTGCTCTCCGTGAGACCGGACTGGGAGCCGAGGTATCTCCTTCCGGTCCTCGAGGAGGTCACTGGACTTTCGGGTCTGGGCTACCTGCGTGCGGGTCCGGACCGCTACGTGCCCATGGGGAGGGCGCTCGACCGGGGAGGCCCCGTCGACTCGGCCACGGTGCGGAGCGCGGCGGGCGACGCCGCGCTGCTCGTCATCCACGGCCTCGGCGGGGACTCCGATGAATGGGTCCGGGATCTGGTGGGGCGTCCGGGTCCGGACCTCTACCTCCTGGACGACCCGACGGGGGCGGATCTCGTGGGCATCCCCACGGGAGACCCGCGTGCGGAGGAGTGGTACGTCTCGTCGGATCTCCCGCCCTCACCGATCGCGGGATCCCTGGCCGGCATGCAGTTCCAGGGTCTTCCGCCGCTCACGAACGTGCTCCTGCCGACCGATCCGGCTCGCGCCCGTGGCGCCCTCTTCGTGCAGCTTCGCGGAGCGGGCCCGCTGGAAGCGGCCATCCATCTCGAAGAGCGCGACGGCGACCGCACGGGAGTCGTGCTCGCTTCGGGCTGGTGGCGGTGGGCCGCCCGGGAGGATGGATTGGAGGCATACCGCCACGTGTGGTCGGGCGTGGCCGGGTGGCTCCTGGGCGGCGCGTCGGTGACCGGGGCCCAGGCGCGCCCGGTGCGCTGGGTCGTCGACCGCGGAGAGCCCGTGACATGGAGCTCGCCGGTCGACGGGGTCGAGCGACAGGTGGTCGTCACACGAGGGGACTCCGTAGTCGCGGAGACGACGGTGGTGGACCGCGGCGTCTTCGAAACCGGGGTGCTTCCGCCGGGCCAATACGACTACCGGGTCGAGGGCAGCGAGGCCGACACGCTCGCGACCGGGCGGTTCGACGTCGCAGCGAATACCGAAGAAATGGCCGTGGCCCCGCTCGTGACCGAAGGCTCCGAGCTCGCCGACGGGGCCTCTGCGGCATCCGACCGTGAGCCGGGCGTACCGATGCGGACCGAGCCCTGGCCGTATCTCCTCATACTCGCTCTCCTGTGCGGGGAGTGGATCGGCCGCAGACGGAGCGGACTCCGGTGAGCCGGCTGTTCAAGACCCGTCCCGAGCGGAAGAAGGGCATTTGGAAGAGCCTCGTCGACCTGGCGCTGACGGATGTGAGGGTGGTGGCCGGCGGGCTCGACGAGGCGTCGCTCGAGGCCCTCGAGGAAACGTTGCTCACGGCGGACTTCGGTGTTCCTGCCACGCTGCGACTCGTGGACCGCGCGGAGACGGAGCTTCGGCGCGGGAAGGCGCGGGGACAGCAGCAGGTCATCGAGGCATTGAAGGCCGAGATCCGGGAGATCCTCGGGTCGTCGGATGACGGCGAGCTTCGTCTCGCCGAGAGTGGCCCCACGGTATACCTGATCGTGGGCGTAAACGGGGTCGGCAAGACCACTTCGGTGGCGAAGCTCGCCCACTGGCTCAAGGGACAGGGACACTCGGTCATGGTGGCGGCGGCCGACACCTTCCGGGCGGGCGCCGTGGCGCAGCTCGAGACGTGGGCCGAGCGGATCGGCGTCGACTTCCTCAAGGGCCAGCAGGGCGGCGACCCCGCGGCAGTGGCCTTCGATGCGCTGGAGGCCGCCGAGGCGCGTAGCACGGACGTCGTGCTGATCGACACGGCCGGGCGCCTGCACACCAATCGGAGCCTCATGCAGGAGCTCGAGAAGATCGACCGGGTCGTGAGCCGCCGCATCGAGGGCGCGCCGCACGAGACCCTGATGGTGCTCGACGCCACCGTCGGTCAGAACGCGATGCGCCAGTTCGAGGCATTCAAGGGAGCGGTGGACGTGAGCGGCATCGTGCTGGCCAAGATGGACTCGTCTTCACGGGGCGGGATCGTCGTGGCGCTCAAGCAGGAGCACGGCGTGCCGGTGAAGCTCGTGGGCACCGGGGAGGGGCTGGAGGACTTGTCCGCATTCGACGCCGACGCATTCGTGGAGGCGGTTTTCGCGTCGGACTCGTGAGCTACTCGCATCTCGACCGTCCGGTCCAGTTCCTCAAGGGCGTGGGCCCGAAGCGGTCGGATGCCTTCGCCCGGATGGGGGTGAGGACGGCACGGGATCTCCTGTACCACGTGCCCCGTCGATACGACGACGCTTCCACGGTCCGGCCGATCGGGGGGCTCGAGGTGGGCGAGGATGTGACCGCGCTGGGGCGGGTGCGGAGCAAGGGCGTGATCCCGACCCGGCGAGGTCTGCGGATCTTTCAGGCGGTCATCGAGGACGAGTCCGGGATGATCACGGCCGCTTGGCCGGGGCAGCCATGGCTCGACCGGAAGATCCGGCAGGGCGACACCATCCTCGTGACTGGCCCCGTGAAGTTCTTCCACGGCCGTCAGGTTCAGCCACGCGAAATGACGATCGTCTCCAGGGGAGACGAGCCCGACGAGCGGAAGGGCCTCATCTGGGTGACCTATCCTGCGTCGGAGGACGTCCCGCAGTGGGTGTTGCGAGGAATCTTCGACAAGAACCTCGACGCACTGCTCGGGTGGGCCGACGAGGACGAATACCTCTCGTCCGAGGCGCTCGAGCGCTACGGTCTGCCGTCGCTCGCCCAGGCCCTCACGTGGGTGCACCGTCCCGACGAGCTTCGTGACGCCGAGCGCGGCCGGCGCCGTCTCGCCTTCGACGAGCTCTTCTTCCTGCAGCTCGTCCAGGCCCAAGCCAGGCGGCGGGCGACCGAGATGGAGCCGGGGATCGCGCACACTCGCACGAACGAGCTGATCCGGCCCTTGCACGACTCGTTGCCGTTCACGCTTACCGATGCGCAGGCGAAGGCGCTGCGCGAAATCAGCAGCGACATGCAGTCCAGCCACCGAATGAGTCGGTTGCTCCAGGGCGACGTCGGGTCGGGGAAGACCGCCGTGGCGCTCTTCGCCATGCTCCTCGCCGCCGAGAGCGGGTACCAGGCGGCGCTCATGGCTCCAACCGAGATCCTGGCCGAGCAGCATGCGGCCAACCTGACCGCGCTGGTGGCGCCGCTCGGGGTCGATGTGACACTCCTGACCGGCGGCCTCGGGGCCGCGGATCGGCGGTCTGCGCTCGCGGCCATCGAGGAGGGGACGGCTCGCCTCGTGGTCGGGACGCACGCGCTCATCCAGGAGGGCGTGACCTTCTCTTCGCTCGGTCTGGTCATCGTGGACGAACAGCACCGCTTCGGCGTGAAGCAGCGCATGGCGCTGCTCGACCGCCCCGGAATGCGGCCGGATCTGCTCGTGATGTCCGCCACGCCGATTCCTCGCTCCCTGGCGATGGCCTTGTATGGCGATCTCGACCTGAGCGTGCTCGACGAGCTCCCTCCCGGACGCTCACCGGTGAAGACCTCGTTGCGGGGTCCGGCCCAGCGCGACGACGTGTACGTCTTCATCCGCAGCCAGGTGGAGGAGGGGCGTCAGGCCTACGTGGTCTACCCGCTCGTCGCGGAGTCCGAGAAGGTCGACCTGCTCGCCGCCACGGACGAGTACGAGCGTTTGCGCGAGGACGTCTTCGCCGACCTGCGGGTCGGTCTCGTCCACGGGCAGCTCTCCAGCGCGGACAAGGACGCCGCCATGCGCGCCTTCCTCGCGGGGGAGATCGACGTGTTGGTCGCGACGACGGTCATCGAGGTCGGGATCGATGTGGCGAACGCGACCGTCATGGTCATTGAGCATGCCGAGCGCTTCGGCCTGAGCCAGCTGCACCAGCTCCGCGGACGGGTGGGGCGGGGTACCGGAGAGAGCCACTGCATCCTGGTGTCGGAGCCCGGCGAGGGCGCGAGCGAGAGGCTCGCGGTGCTCCGGGACACCTCGGACGGTTTCGAGGTCGCCCGCGCGGACCTGAGCATCCGGGGCCAGGGAGACTTCTTCGGAAGCCTGCAGCACGGGCGTGACCCCGTCCTCCGGTTCGCCGACCTCATGCAGCACGAGGACCTTCTCGTCCTCGCGCAGCGGGAGGCGCGGGCTATCGTCGCGTCCGATCCCGACCTCGCGGCGCCCGAGCACGGGCGGGTCCGGGATCAGCTCCACGGCCGCTATCGGGAGCGCCTGGAGATGTATGGGATCGGCTGAGGTCGTCCGACCTCCCTGCTGGGGGATATACTAGGTCGCCCGGCCACGACGGCCCGCCCATCCTGCAGCACTCATCCCACCATTCGCATATGGCCGAGATCAAGGATCTGTCGCAGCACGTCGGAGAGAGCGTCACCCTGCAGGGCTGGGTCGAGGGGACCCGCGGTCACGGGAAGGTCGCCTTCCTGGTCCTGCGTGACGGCACCGGGATCGCCCAGTGCGTCCTCGTGAAGAGCCAGCTGCCCGAGGAGGTCTGGGAAACGCATGGCTCACTGACACCCGAGTGCGTGGCGGAGGTCACGGGCGAGGTGAAGGAGGACGCCCGGGCTCCCGGCGGATACGAGATCGGGGTGTCGGGGCTCGAGCTCCACTCCCGTGCCGACGACTACCCGATCCAGCCCAAGGAGCACGGGGTCGACTTCCTGCTCGATCGGCGGCACCTCTGGCTCCGCACGTCCCAGCAGCGGGCCGGGCTGAGGGTCAGGGCCGAGGTCGAGCAGTCGATCCACGATTTCCTGTACGACCGCGGCTTCGTGCGCATCGACTCGCCCATCCTGACCGGGGCCGTGGGCGAACACGCGGGCACGCTCTTCGAGACCGACTACTTCGGTGAGCGCGCTTTCCTGGCGCAGACCGGACAGCTCTACATCGAGGCGGCGTGTCCCGCGTTCCGTCGGGTCTACTGCTTCGGGCCCACCTTCCGTGCCGAGAAGTCCAAGACGAGACGCCACCTGACCGAGTTCTGGATGGTCGAGCCGGAGGTGGCCTTCGCCGACTCTGCGGAGAACATGCGGCTGCAGGAGGAGTTCGTCTCGTACATCGTGGAGCGGGCGCTGGAGCGCTGCGCCGAAGAGCTGAAGGTCCTCGAGCGGGATACGAGCAAGCTGGAGCTGGTCAAGCCGCCCTTCCCCCGCATGACCTACACGGACGCGGTCGAAGAGCTGACGGAGCGGGGCTCGGAGGTGGAGTGGGGCAAGGACCTGGGCGCTACCGACGAGAGCCGTCTCATGGAGGAGCGCGACCTCCCGCTCTTCGTGCACGACTATCCGAAGGCCGCCAAGGCCTTCTACATGAAGGAGAACCCGGAGGACAAGCGCACCGTACTGTGCGACGATCTGCTCGTGCCCGAGGGCTACGGGGAGGTGATCGGCGGCAGCCAGAGGGAGGACGACCTCAACAAGCTCGAGGCCCGCATCGCCGAGGAGGGGCTGCCCGAGGCGGCGTACGACTGGTACCTCGACCTTCGCCGATTCGGCACCTTCCCGCACTCGGGTTTCGGGCTCGGCGTCGAGCGCACGGTGGCCTGGATCACCGGACGGCACCATATCCGGGAGCTGATTCCGTTCCCACGGCTCATGAACCGGCTGTACCCGTAGCCGGTCGACACACTCGCAGCGCGAAAGGCGACGATGCCCAGAGCGGTACTCGACATGGCGGATCTGCGGCCCATCTGGGCGATGCCAGATTGGGTCCCCGAGCGCCTGCGGGAGATCCTGCCCGCGGACTGGGAGCTGTACGTCTCCACGGAGGTGCGCGATGGCTCGGGAGACGGGGTCGTCCGGGCCGGCCCCGAGGTTCTCGCGGCCGTGCGCGACGCGGAGATCTACCTGGGGTGGGGCATCCCGGAGTCGATCCTGGAGGCCGGCCAGGCCCTCGAGTGGGTGCACACGGCCGTCGCGGGCGTGGGGGGATCCTTGTCGCCGACGATGATCGAGAGCGCGGTCGTTTTCACGAACTCCGCGGGCATCCACGCGCCGCCGATGGCGGAGACGGTGCTCGGAATGATCCTCCACTTCGCGCGGGGCCTCGACCTGGCTGCCGAGGGGCAGCGCCGCGGCGAATGGCGGCAGGAGCCGTTCTTCTCCGGTGACACCCCGCTCTTCGAGCTGGCCGATTCCATGGTGGGCATCGTCGGCTTCGGAGGCATCGGCCGGGAGGTCGCGCGCAGGGTCGCGGCGCTCGGAGCCCGGGTCATCGGGCTCAAACGGACGGCGCCGTCTCCCGGGGACGCGCGGCTCGAGCCGGTGGGTGGTGGCGCGTCCCTCGAGGACCGCATCGAGCTCGTGCAGGGTCGCGACGGCCTGCACCGCCTCATGCGCGAGTCGAACGTGGTCGTGGTGGCCGCGCCCGAGACGGCGGAGTCCGAGGGGCTCGTGGACGCGGAGGCCCTGGATCTGCTGCCCCGCGGGGCGGTGCTCGTCAACGTCGCACGCGGGAGCTTGGTGGACGAAGCGGCGCTGCTGGACGAGCTGAGCACAGGGCGCATCCGAGGCGCCGGTCTCGACGTATTCTGGGAAGAGCCCCTTCCCGAGGATCACCCGATCTGGGGACTGCCGAACGTGCTCCTCACGCCGCACGTCTCGCCGGTGACCCGGGGGTTCTGGCAGCGGGAGATGGACTTGATCGTGGGCAATCTGGAGCGGTACCTCGCCGGCGAGCCGGTCGATCGCTGGCGGAACGTGGTGGACAAGCGCGCGGGCTACTGAGTCGCTCGGGGCCGAGGCCCTGGAGTCGGCTTCAGCCCTTTTTCACCTCGTCCCAGAGCGCGTCGAGCGCCTCCAGCCCCGCGCTGGACATGTCGATTCCCCGCTCCCGGGCGAGCGCCTCCACCTGCTCGAAGCGATCGTGGAACTTGCGGTTCGCCCGGGCGAGCACGGTCGTGGGGTGCGAGCCCGCCAGCCGAGTCAGATTCACCACGGCGAAGAGGAGGTCGCCCAGCTCCTCGGCGACCCGGTCGTCCTCCTCGGCGTCCAACGCTTCCCGGACCTCTTCGAGCTCCTCGGCGACCTTCGCGAAGGCGCCGCGGTGGTCTTCCCAGTCGAAGCCGACCCCGGATACGCGCTCCTGGATCCGGTGCGCCTTCGTGAGAGGGTCCAACCCCTTGGCGAGCCCCGTCAGCACGCCCTCGTCCGCTTCACGCTCCTCCGCCTTGAGGCTTTCCCAGCTGCGGCGTTCTCCGGTCCCGAAGATGTGAGGATGGCGAGCGACCATCTTGGCCTCCAGCCGGCCGTACACCGACTCCGCGTCCATCGTCCTTTCCTCCTCCGCGACCACGACCTGGAACGCCAGGTTCAGGAGGAGGTCGCCCAGCTCACCCTCCAGCGCGTCGGCATCCCCCTCCCGGATCGCGTCGACGACCTCGTGGGTCTCCTCGAGGAGGTGGGGGATGAGCGACTCCGCCGTCTGCGCTCGATCCCAGGAGCACTCGCGGCGCAGGAAGCGCACGAGCTCCAGGGCACGGTCGAGTGCGCCGGCCGCCCGGAAGCGCGGCTCGGGGCTCTCGTTTGCTGAGGCGGGATCGCTCACGTGGAGGGGGGGCTGGAGTCGAAGAGGTGACCCTCGGGCAACAAACACCGCGGGGGTCGTTTCGGTCGCCTCTTCTTGGCATCTTTGGCCTTCCATGTCAACGAACCCCGAGGCCCGAGCCTGGCTCCGTGTGCGAGCCGAGTCGCTGCGGTCGAACTACAGCCAGGTGCGTGACGCAGCCGGACGGGAGGCCCGCGTCATCCCCATGGTGAAGGCCGACGCCTACGGCCTCGGGATGCCCGAGGTCGTGCGGGCCCTCCAGCCTCTGGGGCCGTGGGGGTGGGGGGTCGCCACGCTCGAGGAGGGGCTCGCGCTCCGGGCGTTGGACGTCGACGACCCGGTGGTCGTGTTCTCCCCTCTGGGGCCGCACGAGCTGGAGCCGGCGGTGCGCCGGGGCCTGCAGGTATGCGTGTCCTCCCTCGATTCCCTCGAAGCCCTGGGCGGAGCCGCCGCCCGGGCCGGGACGACCGCCCGGATGCACGTCGACGTCGATACGGGTATGGGGCGGACGGGCTTCGACTGGAGAACCGGCCCCGAGTGGCTGCCCCGGATACGAGAGGCGGTCGGAGGGCGGATCGAGTGGGTGGGATGCTTCACCCACATGCATTCGGCCGAAGACGACCCGGAGTCGGTCCGCGAGCAGTGGACCCGCTTCCGCAGCGTCCTGGATGCGCTCGAGGACCCACCCGCCGACCTCATGTGCCACGCCCTCAACAGCGCGGGAGCGTTCACGGCGCCCGGATACGCGGTCGACGCCATCCGGCCGGGGATCTTCCTGTACGGCGGCAGGGTCGGTGCCGATCACCCGGAGCCCGCGCCCGTCGTTTCACTCCACGCCAGAGTATGCCACGTGCGTGAGGCGGCGGCCGGCACGACCCTGGGGTACGGCGCCACCTACGAGGCTTCGGGACTCGAACGGTGGGCAACGCTGGCCGTGGGCTACGGGGACGGTCTCCCCAGATCGCTCGGCAACCGCGGAAGCGCCCTGGTGGCGGGGCGTCGGGTGCCGATCATCGGAAGGATCTCCATGGACCTGACGGTGGTAGACATCACCGACATGTCCGGGGTCCGGGTGGGAGACGTGGCCACACTCCTCGGCGCGGAGGGCGAAGAGGAGATCACACTGGACCACGTGGCGGAGTTGGCCGGCACCATCAGCTACGAGATCCTGACGGGCTTCACTCGACGGCTGCCTCGTATCTGGACATGATTCCCACCTGCTCATCGAGGGCTTCAGCCGGCCCTCCACGGATGCGCGAGACCTGTCTTTGAGACGCACGAACGCACATACACGCATAGGACCCCTGGCCTCAGCGGTCGCGGCGGGACTCGTCGTCGCGGTGGTGGCCTGTCAGGAGCAGGTGCCCACGGCTCTGGACGATGGGCCGCTACCGGAGGAGCCCCTGACCATCGAGGTCGAGCTTCCCTGGAGCGAGTTCGGTTCGAATCTGCAGGTCCTGGGAGGGTTCTCCTCGGCTGCCTCGATCCCGACCCCGGTGGTGGCGCACGGCTACGGTGGCACGCTGGAGGCTCGGACGCTCATGCGGTTCGACTCGCTTCCTCCGGCGATCCGCGTGACCCAGAGCAGCGACGGAGCGGTGGTGACGGACACCGAGCCGAAGTACATCGCAGGCTTTCTCACGCTGGTCTTCGACACGGCGGCAACCGTCGCGCCGGGTCCGACGGAGCTCGAGCTCGGCACGCTCCAGCAGGAGTGGCAGCCCAGGAGCGCGTCGTGGACCATGGCTGTCGACACGATCGGTGGGCAACAGGCCTGGGTCGAGCCGGGCGGGGGGCCTGTGTTGCACACCGTCACGGAGACGTGGGACCCGTCCGACGCGGACTCGGTGACCATCGCCCTGGACTCTGCGTTCCTGTACGACTGGGTGACCCCCGACTATCCGACCCGGGGCGGCCGACTGCTGAGCACGACGGACGGCGTCCACCTGGTCCTCAAAGGGGCCCGATTCCGGCTGAACATGCGCTCCAGCGTGGCGGACACGATCGTCGAAGACACGGTGGACATGAGCGGCCGGACCGTCATCTACGATCCGCCTCCGCCGGCTCCCACGACTCTCAGGGTAGGAGGCGCGCCGGCGTGGCGGACCCTCCTGAGCATGTCTCCGCCGGCTCTGACGGGGCCGCCGGAGCTGTGCGCGGCGGTGGGATGTCCGTACACCCCCGAAGCCGGCGAGATCAGCTACGCGGCGCTCGCGCTCACGACCCAGGCGTCCGAGCCCGGCTTTCAGCCCACGGACACGCTCGACATCGACGTCAGGCCGGTGCTGGACACCGTGACCCTCCCGAAGTCGCCGCTGGGGGCATCACAGACCGGGGGGTTCGGGA